>JBMZTB010000042.1:0-14704 GCA_049623485.1 Candidatus Poseidoniaceae archaeon | reverse complement strand
CTCTCCATATGTTCTTTCAGACATGCTTACATACAATAATTTGTTACTCCTAGAAAATTCAAGATTGGTTATTCTTGCCTCGTAAGTGACCTCCTGAGAATTACGTTCAACCGATGTGTAAAAAAGGAGTTCGAGTGAGTTAAACGAATGTATCTTTAAGATATGATCCTCCCAAGTATAAACGAAATCACCTTCTGGTGAAAGAAGTAGAGAATCAATTGAACCTACGGATTTTGAGCGAATAAGATAGCCATCAAAAGTATCCCAAATCAAGATACTTCCAGACATGGTTCCAATCAAAGCAGTTCCATCGTGAGTGTAGGTTAAAGAACCAGGAGAATAATTTTCATCAACAAACTTTTCCACTCCTGATTCTAGTTCGATGGCAATCATTTTACCAGTATATGTCCCATAATAAAAGTAAGAAATAGCAACTTCACCACCATCAGGGTTTATTGCGTAAGCTTGGATAGAATCGCATTCCAAACTGAATGGATTGTGGACTGCTTCATCGGATCCAGAAACATCGATTATTGAATATCCGCATGTTGAATTGTAATAATTTGAACTTTCCCAAAAAACAATGATCGATTGTCCATTTGGTGTCCATAAATAGTCTTGAATATGGGTGTCTGGAACAGAATGTATGAATTCAGTTTCTAATGAAAAATTACTATCAAGCAGGAAAATATTTTCATAATCATAGTCCCTTGTGATAATAAATTCGCCTGTAGGTGACCATTTCGGTGTTGAAAATTCACTTGTTCCAGGGATTATATCTTTATTCACCTCCCAAGAAATGATGTTTGGGCATGCATCAACTGCTGATAAAGGACAATTATCAGTCGAGTCAGAAAGGCCATCTCCATCAACATCTCGCTGGCTTGAACTACACCCATAGATATTTCCTGGTTCATCGGTGGGTGTATCTGGGCACAAATCATCCGAATCAGAGGCTCCATCTCCATCAGTATCTTGCAATTGAGGGGGGGAGCATCCGCTACTGTTTGCAATTTCGTTTGCCTTGGTTCTTGGGCAGAGATCATCTCGGTCATTTACTCCGTCGAGGTCCGTATCCTTTTGACTCAAACTACAACCCTTGGCATCAGACTCTTCGGTTTCAGGGGTAAAGGGGCAGATGTCCTGAACATCCGCTACACCATCTGAATCTTCATCAGGCATCCATCCAGAAAGATAAGTCTCATAGCAGAGATTATCAAGAACAAGAAGTTCTCCATCACCAGAAGTAAATCTGAATTTTATCGCTCCATCATAATAACAATTATGCTCAGGTCCAGTTATCGATGAGATTTCCTGCCAATTGCTCGTGGAGTAAATGTCATAGTTTTCTTCATTTTGAAACATGATGGAATCTGAATCCTCAGAAAATGAAACAGGTCCTGATGCCGTTGAAGAAGAGAACTCCAGACTGTAATCTGAGGTTGAATAAGCTGACACACCATACTCAGTACTCATCACAAGATAGTCACCATCCGGATCTACAGACAGTGGTCCAACCCCAGGGTTGTATGTCAGAGTAAAACTTCGCTTCATAACCCACTGATAACCTACAAACGGGATGTTTTCAAACTCGTATTCATTTCCGGTGGCATCGTCGTTCACGTACCAGAGGATGTCTTCAGTCGGATGATGAACGGCATAGATTCCTGTAGAAGAGGTTCCTGTCACTTCTTCCCAATCTGGCCCCTCATACATTTTTCCACCGTCTTCACCGGTCATAAAAAGAATTCTTTCTCCATCTCCCGACCACGTAATTCCATTGATGTCGTAGTAATAGCCGTTTTCGGATAGGACATTGCCGGAAAATACTTGCTCCCAATCTGAGGTGCGATAGATTTCAAAATCCAAATTACCGTAAGCAACCAAGTAACTTCCATCAGGAGAAAACTCCAACAAATCGACACTTATGTCCGATTCCACGGATTCAATGAGTACGTTCCAATCGGAATTGTGGTAGATGGTGATGTAAGATTCGCCGTAACTTGGGCAATCAACAGTTGCGATATAATCCGAATGTATATCATAATCAAACGGCCATCCACAATGCATACGTTGTTTATGAGCCACTGCCCAACTTCCTTCATGGATCGAATCACGGCCAGAAGTTTCAGTTGATTCATGGATTATAATTTCAGTCATCTGCTCAGATTGTAGAGGGGGTGTACAACACAACAACAGGCTGGTTAGTAAGATTGGAATGAAATAACCATGCTTGTTCATATTTCTATTTGCCACACTGTAGTACATATGTGTTTATCCGACGCAGTATGTTTTTCTCAAACCAAATCAAGGAAAATTCCAGAGTTTGTATGGATAATGTTCAAGTCTGTCGGGGTGTTGGTCGGGAAGTGAGTCAGATGTCTGAAGTCCACAACCTCATCATAATCGGGTCCGGCCCTGCTGGATATACTGCTGGATTGTACGCTGCAAGAGCCATGCTTAATCCTCTCATGTTCGCTGGATATATGTCTGGAGGACAATTGATGCTCACAAGCGATATCGAAAACTTCCCTGGCTATCCTGAAGGTATCGGAGGTCCTGAGATGATGATGCAACTTAGGGAACAAGCAGAGCGATTTGGACTCAAAGTACAGGATAAGAATGTAGGAAGCGTTGATCTCTCATCACGCCCGTACAAGGTCACTGTTGAAGGAGAAGAATTCCTCACGCATTCAATCATCGTCTCTACTGGCGCAGAATCCATTTGGCTTAACGCCCCTGGAGAAGCTGAACAGAAAGGTCGTGGGATCTCCACATGCGCAACCTGCGATGGTGCATTTTTCCGAGATGAGGAAGTCATGGTCATCGGCGGTGGTGATTCAGCATGTGAGGAGGCAACCTTCCTTACACGATTTGCTTCAAAGGTCACTTTGGTTCACCGAAGAGATGTGTTCCGTGCATCAACCATCATGTATGAACGCGCAGCAAATCATCCAAAGATCGAAATCAAAACCTTCAGACAAGTCAAGGAATGGCTCAGTGATGAGAAAGGACTTACAGGAGCAGTTCTAGAGGACCCAAGAGATGGATCCACAGAAGATATTGCAGTTACTGGAGCATTCATTGCAATAGGCCACACACCAATAACAGACTTCCTTGGTGGTCAAGTTGCTACTGATGATGAAGGCTACATTGTCCACCATGAACATACCATGACAAGCGTACCTGGTGTCTTTGCAGCAGGTGACGTTGTCGATACTCGATACAAGCAAGCGATTACAGCTGCAGGCATGGGTTGCCAAGCAGCCATGGATGCAGAAAAGTGGCTTGAAGAGAACGGCCATTGAGCAACGATGTCTATTTGACAGACCTACGCTTGGGATGGGCATGGTCGATATGCAACGTCATGCTCGTCATCTCGTCCTTCCCAATGTTGGCCATGAAGGTCAAGAGAAACTGGCTGCAGCCCGTGTCCTTGTCATCGGAGCTGGTGGTCTAGGAAGTCCAGTTCTCCTATATCTTGCAGCAGCAGGCATCGGTACAATTGGTATCGTCGATGATGATGTCGTCGATATTTCCAATCTTCAACGCCAAATTATTCATCGAACTGAGGATGTCGGTTCAAGGAAAGTAGACTCAGCAAAGGCTCGATTGCTCGCATTAGACCCAAATCTTGAGATTGAACTTTATCCTTATCGTCTCAATCCAGAGAACGCTCTTGATGTCTTGCAAGGATGGGATGTCGTTGTTGATGGAACCGATAATATTCCAACCCGATATTTGATCGATGATGCTTGCCATTTGCTGTCCATTCCATGGATTTACGGTTCAATCCACCGCTTTGAAGGACAAGTTTCTGTGTTTTCATCTGAACATTCTCGCTGTTATCGAGATCTCTTTCCCGAAGCGCCACCTGCCGGAGCATTGCAGAATTGTGCGGACGCAGGGGTGTTTGGCGTCCTTCCTGGTGTTGTTGGCAGTATTCAAGCAACTGAGGTCATCAAACGAATTCTCGGATTAGAAACCAAATTGATTGGTTCATTACTCTTGTATGATGCTCTCGAAATGTCGACTCGAATGCTTCGCTTCGAAGCTTTAGAAACCCGAGAGGAGATTCATGATTTGTCAGTGGTCCAACAACTCTTTGATGATCCAGAGTATTGCATGCCGTCGAACAGACAGATTGATGAAGGGTCTTCAAATCCAGGGAGCATGATGCAATCAATTGATGTGGCTTCAGTAAAAGCAAAGCAATCCGAAGGATGGAGTCCGTTCATTATCGATGTACGTAGTTCCGAAGAACTCGACCAAATTCGATTGAATCGTTTTGACCTTCATGCAGTTCACGATACCATCGCATCACATGCATCAGAAGTTCCTGATGAAGGGGACATCGTGGTCATGTGCAGAAGCGGTATGCGTTCACAAATGGCAATTATGTTCTTAATCCAAGCAGGAATTGACAATAATCGCCTTTACAATTTAGATGGAGGCATTATGGCATGGAGTCAAATTGCCCCAGAAGATGTCATAAGAGGCTAAAACAAGGGTGAGGTTCAAAGAGCGTAGCCTCCCGTTGCTCGTTGGTCATCATGGCAAAAGTCATCGTTGCGGATGAGAATCAGGGTCGTAGAACCCTTCTTGCATCCACGCTTGAACGAGAAGGCTTTGATGTTACACGTGCCGGTACATTGCGTCAAGCAGAGGGAACTGCTCTTGCAGTAATGCCTGAAATTGTCTTATTAGAAGGCGATTGGAGTTCGGGAGACGCAATCGATGCTTCTCAGCGATTGATGGGCGATCCAGAGTTTGCATTCAAGTGTCGAATTGTGATGTTGTCGAGAAGCACGTCGAATGAGTTTTTACTTACTGCTGCAAAGGCAGGCATCCATGAAGTTATTGGAAAACCAGTTGATATGAGTAAACTCATCGAGCAATTGTGGAAACATGCTCGCAAACAATTTGTCCCACCACCTGCAGATGTTGAAGTCGGAGGCGGAGGTGGATCATTCGATGTAGGAATGATGGCAGGTGGTGGCGGTTGGGCCCTTCCTATGCTCAAAGGGTTGGTAGGTCCAGACCGAATTAATGAGTCGTTCATTAATGAAATTCTTACTCAAATGGGTGAGGATGGGATGGAAGTTGACTTGGACCTTGAAGCAACAGATCTTTCCAACATTTTACGAATTGCTCTAAATCGCTTAGTTCAGGATGGAGATGAGGCCCAAGGTGGAGTTGGTCCTTCGTTTGAAGAGCTTAAGAAAAAGAAAGCGTTAGGTGATTTAAGTGACCAATCAAAGTCTGTATCAACGGGTGGAATGGAATCAATTCTTGAAACTCAGGCAGACAATATTGCTTCTGAGATTGAGTCTGTAATGGATGAAATTCTTGATGAGAAACCTGAGCAGGTAGCAATACTTCCCGACGATCACCTTGAACGCATCGACCCACAGGTACTCAAAATGACTCGTCTTACCACTGAAATGGTTCATGAATTGATGTGGGATTTAGGCCGACCAGGCTCAGTTTCCGATACGACTCTCATGACTCGAATCGAAGATGCAACTGAAATGCTTGGAGATGTGTTGTCATCATTGCCTGAATCAGAAGAGGAGTAGATCAAGATGAAGAGTCTACGAAAACCTTCCGACCTTCAATTACCAAAGCCATCAGAACTTCATCTGATGGATGGTCAAAAAAACCTACAAAAAATGAAAGAACAACAACCTAATCTCTATAGATGGAGGGCTTGGTTTGGAATTATCGTCCTAATCATCTGTGCAATTGCAGGATATTTTTTATTCAGGGATGCCGCTGAAATCATAAAATGGTTCAAAGGATTTGGACTATGGGGGCCGTTTTTATTCACCATAATGCTCTCGTTGGCAATTGTTTTGTTGTTACCTACTCCATTTGTAAAGATTGGAGCAGGAGCCATATTCCCATTTTGGATTGCGGCGTTAGTCAACTTTGTTGCATCAATGCTTGGTGGCCTCATTGCGTTCGTTTTAGGGAGGTGGATGTTTCGAGAATCAATTCAAGCATCGATACAGGATGACGTAAGGATGCAAAACATTGAGAAAGCTCTCGAACAAGACGCTATGAAAATATCAGTACTGGTACGCTTATCTCCAATTCTTCCTGATGAATGGCTCAATTACATTATGTCCGCTACACCCGTTTCTTTACGCGTCTTCTTGATTTCAAATACATCAAGTCTGATCTATTGCTTGATTTATGCATATTATGGGCATGCTCTCGGGTCCATTGCTCTAAGTCGGTCAGGAATGGGTGGTCTGAGCAATTCTCCTGTGGGTTTGTTCATGCTTCTACTCGGCATAATTGCTACTGTAATCGTGACTGTTATTGTCACAAGGACATCAATTCGAGTACTTAGAGAATCCATAGGGGAAGAGGAATAATTCCATTTTTTTGATTGTAGGGCCAATCCATAGCATTGAAACTTAGGCGACCTTCGCAGACACGGGGGCGGGGTATGTCACAAGGAACACTTCCAACAATTCATGGTGCGGATTGGTCACCTAAATCTGCATGTGTTTTCACACAACCATTGCTCATTGATGCCGCCCGGGCAGAAGTAATGCGCTTTTTTACAGAACGTCATGAAGGGCATGTTTTTCTTGCTGCCAACGTTTGGGATCATCTCCATGTTGATGGCCAACAATCTTTCGATGGAGAATCTTGGCATTCTTTTTCTTCACGTTTCATAGAAGCATTCCAAAAGGGATTTGCAGCACAAAATGAGCACAAAATCAAGCCCATAATGGATGATGAGGTCATGCCTCGAAGAAGCATTAACGAGCATCTAGAGCGCAGGATGAAACACATTATCATCGATATACGTCTCTGCTTCCGCCGTTTAGCACATTACATGTCAACATCGATGGAAAACCGAATGGAATGGCAACGCATGATGACAAGAACTCGTGCAATGGATGCCCATCTAAAGGACGTATTCTTTTCTGGGATGGAAACACCAGATGGGTCTCGATTTGGTGGAAAAGGATTTCGATCTACATGGCAAGAAGGAGTTGTTGCCATTGCAACCGCTCTGAGACGTTCAGATGAACCAAATAAAGAACATACGCCGGGGAATGGCTATGACGGTGACCTTGTTGCTCCAATGATTCGTGACGTTGGTCTTGCCCTCGCAATGGGAGATACCGTGGTTGATGTCATGACAGCTCAAATGGGAAAAGCTGATTCAAATCAAAATGGTGGTCATGAAGGAGCAGGTGGCAGAGACCTTCACATTGGCGCCTGGCACGTTGGAGTATTGCCACCAACTGCCCCACTCCCTATCGCTAGTGCAACAATGACTGGACTCGCATTTGCTGCTTGGAAACAAGAACTTGATCGTTTTCACGTCGCTTGCATAGGAGAAGGGGCTTCATCGTCGGGAGAATATTGGGAGTCGTTGAATCTTGCAGGTGCTCGAGGCCTACCAATATGCTATGTGCTTCAGAATAACCAAATTGCACTTGATACGCCTCCTGCAAATCAATCTGGCGTTGAATTATGGGCAGACAAAGCAGTGGCTATGGGCTTCCCTGCATGGACAATTGATGGTTCAGATCCTGCTGCATGGCATGCAAGTGTTGCCACGGCTCGTGAATTTAGTATGGAAGGCGGCGGCCCAACAATGATTCATGTTGAAACAATGCGAGGATGCGGCCATGCCCATCATCATGATGACCTCTATCTTGGCTCGGAAACGGGGACGCCACCTGGTTACGTAGACCGCGCTATGCTGGAGTATTGGGCTGCAAAAGACCCTGTACCAACCCATCGAGAATTGTTGCTTACATTAGGAGTTCCTGAAAGCGAACTTGAGAAGATGGAAGAAGAAGAACAACTTCATGTTGATGCTGCCCGTTCTGATGTAGAAGAAATGAGTTGGCCCGAACCTGAAAGCGTAACCAAAGGAATCACTACAATTCATGATGCTCGGACTCACCAAGATCAATTGTCGGCATTGACTTCTCCTGTTTTGGCAGAATCCAAAGCGAATTTTGAACCACTTGAATACGTTGAATCTGGAGGATGGACATACGCTCGAGCGATTCAACAAGCAATGGTAGATATCGCAAATCTGTACGGCGACGATTGCGTTTTCATTGGAGAAGACATGGAAGTTGCAGGTGCTTTTGGAATGAATATGGCTTTGAAAAACGCTGGTCATCAAGAAAAACTCGTTGACATGCCTCTCTGTGAAGCGATGATTGTTCATACTGGCGTAGGCGCAGCCCTCTCTGGGATGCGTCCAATGGTGGAAATTCAGTTTGGTGGTTTTGCTGCTCTTGGATTTAATGCCTTAATCAACAACGCAGCCATGCTTCGCTGGCGCTGGGGTGCTGATTGTCCAATGACGGTTCGAATTCCTCTTGGAGCTCGAACCCGCTCAGGACCTTTCCATGCAAATATGATTGAATCTTGGTTTGCAAATGACCCAGGCTTTGTTGTACTTGCGCCTGGAACTCCTCAAGCAGCTTACGAGTTACTTGTCGAGGCTGCACACTTGAAGGACCCAGTGCTCTTTTTGGAACACATCGGATTGTATGGTCTCCGAGGTGGACTCACTGGTTGGGGCCAGAATATCAATCAGAAAGTCGATACAACATCTGTCCATGAAGCCATTGCAAAGGGCGAGCGACATTCTATTGGTAAAGCATCCATCATTCGAGAAGGCTCCGACCTCACACTCGTCACTTGGGGGGCTATGGTCCACATTGCTAAACAAGTTGCAGAGATATTGGCTTCTGATGGAATTGAATTAGAAGTAATCGATCTTCGAACGATTATCCCATTTGACAAAGAGACCTGCATAGCATCAGTCCAGAAAACAGGAAGGCTTGTTGTTCTTCAAGAAGGCCAATGGCATGGTGGATTAGGTCACACCATTCAATCCCAAATTCTTGAATCTACATTCTATCAACTGGAAGCACAACCTGTCGTTGTTGGAGCACTCGATACGCCAGTCCCCTTCTCTCCGCCTTTGGAAAATCACACTATTCCTTCGATTGAATACGTGACTAAGGTTATTCAGTCTTTGATGGGATGAATGCTTCAAGCCAAACAGCAAGACAAGCCCCAACAATCGTAGTAAGCCAATAAATTGGAATCATAGCCGCATCGCCAGAGAATAAATTTGGTCCAAATGTACGGGCTGGATTCATACTTGCTCCTGTGTATTCTCCAAAGATGAATGCCAATATGGCAACTGTTGCGCCAACTACTATTGCAATTGGAAGCCACTGGTCAGTTTTTCTGATGATAAGAAGGATTGAAGCCATGAGCAAGAATGTAATTCCAATCTCAATTATTATGAAACTGGACCAGGAAGTATCCCGTATAGTTGGTCCCGCTCCATTAAGAACCCCCCCTGCTAGAACACCTCCGCATAGTTGCCCAATGATGTGAGATAGAGTATCTTTGTTTGAAAGATCTCCTCTTCTCCAGAAAGCAATCGATACTGCTGGATTAATATGGGCGCCAGAGTATCTTCCTAAAGATAGGATTACAAGGCCAACAATAAGGCCAAATGCAAGGGAAATTTCCATCGATGAACGTTCGAGAGCAACACTCCCACAGCCAATGAAAACCATGGCGAAAGTACCGATGAACTCGATGGCACCCCGCTTCCACATCGACTCATCGATTTCTACCAAGAACTTGATGTTATCGAAGGAGATATGCAGAAGCATGAAAACCCATGAAGCATGGGCATGAATATGGAGCAAAAGGATGAGTTGATGGGGATTCCCCAACTTATTCACTTCAATGCAATGCTCATTACAGGTGCTTTATTCATCGGTATTCTCTTGGCAGAGTCCATTACTAAGGATAATTCGATGTTCATAATGGCGTTCATTCTTCTGCTTTCGTTAGGACTTCTGGTCACAAGTGCTGATTTCTTTATTGAAGGTGCGAAGGGATTGGCTCGCAGAGCAGGTATCGCTGAGATTGTTATTGGATTAACAATTGTTTCAATCGGAACTTCGCTTCCTGAAATTTTGGTTTCAAGTTCGGCAGCCCTTGATGCAAGCACGACCCCTGGTTCATCAGATTTCGCGATAGGGAGTATCCTTGGTTCTGTTCTCGTTCAAATAACTCTTATTCTTGGAATTGTAGTCATGACTAAGTCAGTAAAAGTACGTCCATCATGGCTTAACCGAGATGGCGTAATTATGCTCTTAGCAGTCATGCTTCTCATCTTTTTTGTATGGACAGATAACATCCTAGAACGCTGGGAAGGAGCAATCCTCTCTGCACTGTATGTGACATACATTGTCTGGCTTCTCATGAAGAGAGAAGCGATTCGTCTAGAAGAAGTTGAAGATTTAGGAGAATATGAAATCAAAGGATCAAATTGGAGTTCTGCAGCATACACAATAATGATCATCCTAGGGCTTGGTTTTGCGATTTACGCTGCGAACATCCTCGTTGACAAGGCTTGTCATTTAGCTCTCGAACTTGAAGTACCTCATTCTGTAGTAGGTACGACAGTTTCTGGAATCGGCACATCCCTTCCTGAACTAACAATCGCATTGATGGCAGCCAAGAGAAGCAAGGGTGTTGCGATTGGAACTCTCATTGGTTCAAACATCACAGACCCTCTTCTCTCCATTGGCATTGCTTCAATGATTCATCCACTATCCATTAGCAAAGCCGACAATGGCCTTACAATGGAGATTATTGCTCCTGCAACAGTTTTAGGTGTTCTTCTAGCCTTGATATTCATGCGCAGGAGTTACAGATTTGAGCGCTGGGAAGGCGCATGTTTGGCTTTATTCTACCTTGTCTTCTTGGTCGTTTTACAACTCAATCGTTAGTTGAAACAAAATCAAGACTTATGTTTGGTTGCTCTGTGGGGTTGACATGGTCGACTTCCAACTCGATGAAATGCAAGAGATGCTTCGTGAACTTGCTCATGAATTTGCAGTGGATGAAATACGCCCTCATGCAGAGCATTGGGATGAAGAATCCGTTTACCCAAAAGAAGTCATCCAAATGGCTCATGAGATGGGATTGCTCAATCTCCACATTCCTGAGAAATACGGCGGACCTGGGCTCGGTTGCATGGAAGAAGTCCTCGTCAATGAAGAACTTGCATGGGGAGACCCTGGTTTTGCAACTGCTGCTTATGCAACTGCTCTCGCTTGTGCTCCAATCATAACTGGTGCAACTGAGGCCCAGAAAGACATCTGGCTTCGAAAGGTTGCTGAAGAAGGTGCTCTCGCCTCCTATGCTGTTACAGAGCCTGGTGCAGGTTCTGATGTTGCGGCTATCAAAACAACTGCAGTTCGCGATGGAGACGAATATGTCATCAATGGTTCAAAGATGTGGATTACTGGAGCAGGATATGCCGATTTTTTCTTTGTTCTTGCTAAGACTGATCCTGATGCGGGCTACAAGGGTATGTCTGGTTTTATCGTTGAATCAAACAGAGAAGGTCTTTCCTTAGGAAAGAAGGAAACCAATATGGGGCAGAGATGCAGTGACACACGCAGTATTTCCTTTGATAATGTGCGCATTCCTGCTAACCAACTCGTAGGTGAAAGCGAATCGGGTGGATGGATGAACGCTATGAGCGCCTTTGATTTGAGTAGGCCAAATATTGCTGCACATGCAACTGGATTATCCAGAGCAGCTTACGAGCATGCTCTTCAATACAGCAACGAGCGACAAACCTTCGGAAAACCTCTTCATCGTCACCAAGCAATCCAATTCATGCTTGCTGATATGAAAACTGATATCGAAGCAAGCCGTATGCTTACTTGGAAATCTGCCTCGGAGGCAGATGTCGGTGTAAAGAATACAGAATCTGCAGCGCATGCGAAACGCTTTGCTTCTGATGCTGCAATGAAAATCTCAACAGATGCGGTTCAAGTCTATGGTGGATATGGCTACTCTGAAGAATACCCAGTCGCTCGTTTGATGAGAGCAGCAAAGGTCATGCAGATCTATGAAGGAAGCAGTCAAGTTCAACGAATGATCATTGGACGAGAAATTACGAAGAACCTCTAGAACGTTTATCTTCTTGACGATCGATAGTTCTCATCATATGATCAACCATCTCCTCAAAAGAAGGTGTATCTGATTCATTAAGTTCAGACCCTTCAGACTGATTTCGATTTGAAAAATCGTTTTGTTCTTCAAGTTCGATGATATCGATTTCACTATAGTATGATTCGAGCACTTCCCAATCCATTTCTTCTTCATCATCTTCAAATCCATGGAATTCTTGTTCATCTTCTTCCATGTCAATCATATCTTGGGTTACAATCATCTCATCTTGAAACGTGAAAATATGTTCAAACTTATGTCGAGGACAAACAATAAACTGAGCAACAAGTGGAATTTCCATTGCCAATTCAATGTCATTACGTAGACTGAGGGCGAGAGATGCTAATTTGTCACCTATTGGAAGGTGAACTTTTTGTTGATTTATGTTCAAGCAAAGGCTAACAGTGAAACGTTGATCATTTGAGTCAATATCTTTCTTCCATGCTGCTCCAAAAACCGAGGTACTCCAAGTCCCACTGCCCTTAGAGTTCCCACCCAGTGCAGGGTGAGGATGCTGTTGTTTTCCTTTCACTTCGTAGTGTCTTCCAGAAGCCCCTTTAATTCGAACCTTGATTTCTTCCTCCGAACCAGTGTCTATCCAACGGAAGTTCTCCATCTTGCAAATATCACGAAGAAAGGTCATTGACTTCTCAAATGGATTAGGAATCTCTTCTGTTGACATGGAGACTGTAATCTTCGACTCTTTATGAACAGAAATCTGAATGTACTTGTCGCTTACGCACAAGCATGGGCAAATCCATTGAGGTACTCATCCTTGCTGCAGGACTTTCAACAAGACTTGGCCAGCACAAAGCAATGATTGACATCAACGGTAAACCGCTTATCCATCATATTGTGAACAGGCTCCATCGTTCTGGAATGACTTCAATCACTTCTGTAACAAATAGCGATCTATTAGCTGATGTAATGCTTGCAAGTCCAAGTGGAAATGTAGTCTTAAATCCGGCTCCTGAATTGGGTCGTACTGAATCAATACGATGCGGTCTTCGTTCAATGATTGAGCGACTAGGTTCTTTGCCAAAACGACTTCTCATTGTTCCAATCGATCGACCTGGATGGAGTGTAGAGGTTCTTCAATCACTGATTGGCCTCGGTGTTTCAACATATCCAATTTCGTCTGGAAAAGGCGGACATCCACTTTACTTGGAAGACGACGACATTCGCTCCGTATACCTCTCTGAGGGAGATGTCCCTCTCAAGAATCTTGTAAACTGTCAATCTGTTGAGGTGATCTTTGATTCATTGCATCTCAACATCGATACTCCAGGTGATTTAGAACTCTTGAATGCAGCTGCTATGGAACCTTGGTTCTAAGGGCAAACCGTATGTGTATCCATCATAACGCAAGGCCATGACCGCAAGGGTACTGGGGTGGGTGTTGGAACAGTTACAACACAATTCATCTGTTGTTCTTGCTACAGTTGTCGCTACAAAAGGAAGCGTCCCTGGGAAATCTGGTGCTCGGCTCGCGATGAGAAAGGACAACTCTTGGGTTGGTACTGTTGGAGGTGCTGGCCTGGAAAATCGAATACTTAATCGATGTAGAGAATTGCTTACTCTGCCCACAAACACATCCGAAGTGGTTACCTTTGGGTTAAACAAAGGTGCGAAGGGCTATGAAGTTCAACCTCTTGACTCTCTTTGCGGTGGACAAGTGACCATCGCATTGGAGTTGATGATACCAATGCCGCATATACTTTTGATGGGTGGAGGGCATTGCTCAGAAGCTATTTCCAAACTGCTTCCTTCAACAGGATGGAGTTATTCTGTTCAAGATACTCGAGAAGAGTTTGCTCACTCAAAACTGTATCCAGATGCAATTGAATTACATGCTAATGGCGTTGAGGATTTCTTTCAAAATGAAACAACTGAAACATTATCACGTTTTTCTGATATCCTTCTGTTAGGACACGATTATCAGGAAGATCTTGATCGCCTCAAGTTGATTTTACACACAGCACAATCAAGTAAATCATCTCTCGATGGTAACGGATTTCCACGAGTTGGTGCGATAGGAAGTCGCTCTAAATGGCAAACATTTGCATCTGCTTGTACTGAAGACGGGGTGGAAGAAACCTATCTTTCCGAAGTTCGTTGTCCGATTGGGCTCAATGTAGGGGCAGATTCACCAGAAGAGATTGCTATTGCAGTGCTTGCAGAGATTCTATCGTTGCATAAAAATGTGGATGTGCATGCGCCAACATGGCGGCAAAAGTAGGTGGCTGCATGACATCAATGGATGAGTCTTGGACTCTTCGAAACGGCTTGGAGATTCATCATCGTTCAGTCCTTGCAGCAATGACAAATAAACAGAGTCATGATGACGGTTGCCTTTCCGATGAGGAGATAAATTTTCTAATGAGAAGAGCAAAAGGAGGTTTTGGAATCATTACCACCGCAGCATCCCATGTTCAACAATCTGGCCAAGGATGGACCGGGGAGATGGGCGTATGGAGCGATCATCATCTCCCTGGGTTAAGCCGTCTAGCCGACGGAATACGAGAATATGGATCGAAGAGTTTTGTTCAGTTATTTCATGGAGGAATGAGAAGCCCATCCTCAATTACTGGGCAACAAGCGGTTTCTGCAAGTGAAAATTTCATATCGGATTCAGAAGGATTTTCTCGTGAAATGA
>JBMZTB010000041.1:0-15092 GCA_049623485.1 Candidatus Poseidoniaceae archaeon | reverse complement strand
GGATTGAAGGTAAAAGATTGGAACTCAGGCGTTTGGTGGACTTTGTTTCTCGTCTTGCTAACGCCCGTAATCATTTATCTGACCACACCATACTCTCCTATGACTCTCGTCAAGTGGTTGGCTGCTTTAGTCTAAAGGCCATGGATTTCATGGGCCTTATCGTTACTCCAATTGTAACACAATCGCAGTAGGTTGAGATAGTGGCCTTGGCCATCCTTTGTCATCTTCTCGTGAAGTGCATCATTGGTCATGAACATGTCACCCCAAACGTTTGCTGCAGTTCCCTTCTTACCCTTAGGCAAGTCAAAGATTTCATTCGTTGTTGGTTCGAGCAGATTCTTCCAAACAATTGCTGGATTAACAGCCATTGTCACTTCGACGATGATTTCATCTTCGTTAAGACCTGTTCCAGTCTGCCAGGATTCTTCTCCAAGGTCAGCAAGGAACGGCAGACAAAGGTCAATGATTGACAATCCAGTCATAGGGTCAGCACCAGTCATCTGTGCGTACGCTTCACGCATTCGTCCACGGTCAGCGCCACGTGATCCAGTAATCATTCGCAACTTATCGATTGACGTAGGAACGAGGAACCGAATGTCAGTGTAGTAAACAAGAGCTTGTTCATTACTTCCAGCTGGTGCAAAGATGTGAGAGAATGGTTGTTGGCCACCGCTCTCTCCGAGCATATCCATTGGATAGAGTGTCTTGAGTGCGTTTGTTGCAACAGATTGGACCACTCTTCGAATCAATCGTTCAGGAGCCGCTGAAACATCGTTGAAACTTTCCATGTATTCGTCAAGGTTGAGGATGTCATATCCACGAACAGCGAGAATAGAATGCACGTTAGGACCGAGAATTTTGTCATCTCCAATCATTGCTTGACTAATCCATCGAGCACCCTTCGCAAAGTCGCTTGCGGTAACCAAGTCAGCGTACGCCTTGTATCGGCGAGCAACCCTGTTCATGAAGTCAGCTTGGTCAAGCTTTGTGAATACTGTAGCAGCATAGTTTGACTTCAATGCGTGGTCTGCAACTTGGCTTGCATTAACGCAAGTTAAGAGGTTTCCTTGGTCATGAGGATACATGAGGAGACGACGTCGCTTTGCAGCACCGCCGAGGGAACCTACCTTAGGATCGGTAAGCATGTATCCAAGACAAGCAGTAACTTCGAACAAACGAGCGTATTTGTCTTCATCACTTGCGTTTTTAATCCACTCATCAAGTCCAGGCTCGATACAGTGGAATTCAAGAGGAACCATTTCAGAACCAGCTCCAAACATCTGTCGGACAGTTGAGGAACTCATCATTCCCATCATTGTGTAGAGAGAAGTCTTACCAGTTGTCATGAAGACGTCTGTAATGCCTTCTTCTCCGAATGAAATTCTTCGGTCAGGAAGGTTGACAAGAAGGTTGAATGATGTTGCAGTATCTCTGTTCCCATCAACAGCAGGATGAATCCATGTTGTTGGCTTCGTCATGAGATAACCACTAGCATCCTTTCCAAAACCAGCAGGTGAATATCGAATCCATCCAAGTCTGTTGTTGAAAGCAACGCCACGATGCATCAATGAAGGATAGTAAACCTTGTCTTGTGGATCTGAATCAGGTACGACACCACGGTGGCCAAGTCCCCAAAGAACAGGCTCCCACTCGGCAAGACCTTCATCCACTCCGCCAAGGAATGGGTGATTATCTGCAACAGTCTCACCAGTAAGGAGGGAGCCACCAAGGCGTTCTTCGTCACCAGTTGAACAGAAAAAGAATGTTTGTGTTGTAACCAACTGTTTTGGTGTCCACATGTTTGCATTGACAACAGTCTTTTGCTTTAGGAAATCAGAGAGCGTGGAAATTCGGCGTTCGAACTTAAATCGCTCCGATTCAATCCAGGTTGAACCAAGAATCAAATTTGTGTTGAGAAGTTTAGGACGTCCAGGACCAATGTAACGTGTACGTGGATCAGCCTTAGTGTCGTCACTTGCATGAATTGGTTCCCAAGGACCATGTTGAGGGATGTACTTTAGGAATTCTTCGTGATCGAAAGGCATCTTTTGAGCCTCTTTCACGGCGTCTTCGACTTTATCCATCAATTGGACATACGTTTCAGTGGGTGTAATTCTTCCACTTTCTTTGAATTGTTTATGCGATACTGCTCGATGTTCCCACATTTATCTTCACCTCAAAATTTCCTCTTTTTAATAGGAGTTTTTTCTTCATCGGCAGAGGCATCATCTTTCGATTCTTCCTCGCCTTGTTCCTCAGGGATACTCTCCTCCTCTTCAAGACTCTCCTCTTCTTCAGAAACTTCATCCTCTGAAATTTCTTCTTCAACAACAATATCTTCGATAACAATTTCATCTTCAGAAACTTCATCGCCTTCTTCCATTAAATCCTCAACAACGTCGTCAATATCTTCATCTTCTGAAGGTTCTTCAACAACACCTTGTTCGGGGGAATCTCTTGTAATCATCAGTTGTAAAATAAGCCCAGTCGTTCCAGCAACAGCTCCCAAACCAATGATTACACCATTATTGATACGCTGACCATCGGGTTCATTTTCATTCGAGAGAACTCCGGTTGTTGGCGGTATATCAGATCCATTCACATTCGAAACGATTTCAACAGCAGCCCATGCAGCGAATAAGAGCAATACAATTGACAACAAATTCGCTGTTGAAGCATTCGATTTGACCCACCGTAGAAGGGGTGTTTGAGCATCTTCCATAGAGGCTCCTCGCGATATTTGCATATAACATATATCCTTTATCAAAAGGATTTTCTATTATTCTTGGTTATACGCATTGACAATCGGAGATTCATCAAGATGGAAGAAAGAGTACGTGGCCCACCAGGTAATTGTATCTAGAGCATCAACAAGATTGCTCCTTCCACTTTGTTCATCCCCATACTCCTTTCCAGTTGTATCCATCCAATCTTCCATTTCGTCAAGTGTATCACAGGTTTGGTGGTAGCACCAATATCCATCAACAAGCCCGCCAAAGCCCATGGTAACAGTACCGAGGTTGTCTTGGAAGGTTGCATGGTCTGAACGAGCGGTGGTATCTTCATAGACAATAATTTCTGGACGATCCTTTGCCATCCAATCATCTACCTTCCATGTTTCCGCATCATATCCTGTCCCGATGAGAGGCGACATTTGTTCTTCAACGCCTATCGCATCTGAACCAATCCACATAGCGAGGTTTACCATATCTGGCTGATTCATGACGTCATGGTCTAAACTCGGTCCGATGTAAACACGCATGGGCCAAACTTCCTCGTCTTTTGGATATCCATCAGGGTCGATTTCAGGTTGAGGATCGCAATCGCCTCCGCCACCGCCATGACCATTCCCACAAGGAGCGCCACCGCCACCAGGCCAGTTTACACCAGCCATGTCAAGATTAACGTAATTTGTTACTTCCACATTCGGGTTTTCTTCCTTTACCCATTCATCTGTCCAGAAATCACTGCCTCGCTTTCCACCTTCTTCGCCAGACCATAGGCAAAAGACCATTGTGTTACGAGTACTATATCCTGCCATTGCTTCTGCAACAGTTAGAACCATACTCGTGCCAGCTGTGTTATCATAGGCACCGACCCGCGTCCCGTATGTTCTTCCGAAAATGTGCGGATCGAGCATGCCCCCATTGACAGGAGGTGCAATGTCGAAATGCGCTCCGAAAACCATCCATTTGTCTGGAGTGACTTCTCCGAATCGATACCCACAGATATTGTACGCCTCTGGATTTTGAGAACCCGTCTCTAAAGAATCATACACGAACCTCTGCGTGATAACTTCCAAACCGAAATTTTCGAGCGTCTGAATCAGATGTAGCGCGGCATCTTCGTAGGCAGCATTACCCTGCCCCGCCCAACGGTCAAGATAGCCAACCGCTCCATCTGCTAAATCAGTTGGATCAGAGGTTTCGTCAGTTAACATCGACAAATAATTGTACGTTGTTCTTCCGTTAACTACGCCTGTCGAATGTCTCCCACCGTCTGCTTCAGAATACGCAGGCATCTGTTCGCGTAGAATTGTAAATTCATATGGTAAAACATCAATTCCATTGTGAGATTCATAGTTGAAAGAGGATGCATTATCAGCAGGCATATACCGAACAGCGACACCTAAAGAATCTGAAAATCCACTTCGATCTACCCATGTCCCCCATGATTCAGTCGTATCCCGTATAGGCCAGAGGGTTGTTCCAAACTCAGCAATTAACAAAACACCACGATTGGTTCTTGGCGGCGCTAAAATAGACAACTCAACAACATCGCCATCTTCGATATCCAAGACGGTGGAATTTGAGACAAAACCAGTTGTTGAATCTTTAATTAGATACGGAATAAAGACAGAAAGGTCGCCATTCGCTTCGAAACTAACAGTTTGAAAAAGACCTCCAGTCCATACTGTTGGAGAGATATCAAGCGAATCTGATGAAAGAGTTTCAACCTCTCCTTCACCAAAACAACCAGACAAAGGGGCCATCAGCATTAAGCAAACAAAGCCCAAAGCGGTACCGAAGTCTCTCCCCATACATACCTTCCAACAATTCTCTCTATCTCAATTCTTTGATGGGATGTGCTCAATAGTTTGATAATGGAACAGGGAGATATTTAGTATTGAGAACATGCAAGATGATGACAAAACATTGACGGTACGAACAGGATATCTTTGGGCTCTACATGTGTTCGAAGTAGAGGATAACCGCTGCCCGCTAATAGAAGGATAGGGAAAATCGGAAGGCCATTATTTGCTACAGTCGACAACTATTGACATTGGGCGTAATGGTGATGAAACTCTCTCATCGAAATCAGGGGTTCGACGAACGAAACATTTTGAATAATCTATTTTATTCAAGACTGGTGTCCCATCGGTATCGTAGTAATGTAAGAAATTAATATCGGTAAACTCTGTACTTTCCAAAAGTGATTTCGTAGTTTCATATTTTGGGAACCAAACATGCCCTCCCTCTACGACCTTTTTCTTGAATCTGAGATATCTACCGCCACCCCCTTTGTCAAAAATTATATTCCCGTGCTTATCCTTTTTTGATCTCTCATACAGAAGATCACACCGATAATCAGGCATTGAAAGTCGAAACAAACCTCCGGGCTTCAGAACACGATATATTTCATTGAGAGTATACTTTAGTTGGTCGTATTCGATGTGTTCAAACACATCTTCTGATTGGAAAATATCGACGCTATTGTCTGGCAAATCTATTGCACCAGTAACATCGTGTTTGATGTGAAACTCATTCCACCATTCAGATTCTGGTTTCAGTGTCAGGCCGATGAAAGGTACATTTTCTCTATTTTCCTCTGGAAGGTCTCCAGCATAGAGATAAATATTTTCAAATTCAAGAAGGTCTTTGAATTCCATACTATTTTGAGCCCGGGGATTAATGGACATAAACCTAGTGCTGTTATCGATTAAGGATGAATGAATAATTTGACTTAGGAAAGGTAGAAAGTACTGGAATTGATATGACTTCAATTGTTACGAGAATCGAAGATTGCGGTCTCATCCTTGAACGATTTGAACTCAAGGTGATTTCCACATGGATCCTTGATGAACATTGTAGTTTGTGAACCAGGTTGATTTTCATAACGAGTGTAAGGGCCGATTACGAATTCAGTATGATTTGATTCTAATCGATCTTTCAATTGATGCCAATCATCCCATTCCATTACGAGGCCAAAATGCAATGCAGGTATTTCTTTTCCATCAACAGGATTAACCGAAACATCGGGCATTTTTTTTACTTTATGAGCCACTATTTGATGGCCATAGAAGTTGAAAACACAAGACTCTTCCTTTTCCCTACCGATTGAGCAACCCAAGACTTCGGTGTAGAATTTCTTTGCTGAAACGAGATCATCTACTGGAAAAGCAAGGTGAAACGGCCTGAGTTTCTTTGGAGGGGTTTCGATTTTTGGGGGGGAATAGTCGGTTCCACAGCTTCTACACACATCATTATCATCCCAGTCACATTGACGAATGCAACCGCTCAAAACATCACTTCCACTTAACAGAACAACCGATTGATTCAGTTGAAACTACTGCAGGAGTGGCCCCAGAAACCATCGCATCAATAGCATCTTTCAATTCAGAGGTTGTAGCCTGAGTAGGATCTCGTGGGCTATCGTCCATGCGTCCGCGATATACGACAAAACCTTCTGAATTTAGCAAGAAGAATTCTGGAGTTCTTTCCGCGCCCCATGCTGTTGCAGTTCCTTGGGTTGGGTCATGCAGGTATGGGTATGGCATACCTTTCTGAGCGCGTTTTACCATATTTTCAAACGAATCAGCAGGATAATTCACAGGGTCATTTGAATTAATTCCGACAAATCCAATCCCTCGCTCGCTGCAGTAATCAGACATGGCGTTGATTCGGTCTACGCTCGCAACAACGTATGGGCAATGATTGCATTCGAATACGACCACACAACCGTTCTTCTTCATAGAATCGGGGAGAGTAAGAGCATCTCCTCCCTCAGATAAATTGGAATTTTTCAATGAATAATTTGGAGCCTTGTCCCCTACTTGGATGGTCATGACACACGCTTAACGACCCAATTCTTAGGTCTTCGCTTTTCTTCATGTTGTAGTAGTTGCAAGTTTTTGTTCACACTCATTAAGCCTTTTACGTGCTAAAGGATGATCAGGCTCTATTGCAAGAATCCCTCTCCATGCAGCGGAAGCCAGGTCAGTTTTCCCTTGCGCATGATGGATTGCAGCAGCACGAAGTCGCGCTTCTAGGTGGCTCCCGTCTGCGCGAATAGCAGCTTCAAAGTCGCCAAGCGCATTTTCCATACGCTCCCATTCAAGGTAAAGCAATCCTCGTTGATGCCATGCATCACCGTATTCAGGAGCGATACGAAGCGCCTCATTCAGAGGGGCCTCCGCACGTTCGTGACGATCAAGAGCGATGTAACACGCTGCAAGTTTCGTAAGAGCCTGGTAATGATGAGGCGCAACTTCCAAGACCGCTTTGAAACCATTCTTTGCCTCTTCCCACTCACCGAGTCTTGACTGGGCATCGGCGCGTGCAAATACAGCGACAGTCAGGTCAGGTGCGAGTGAAAGAAGTGTTTCAGCATCATTTTTCGCATCAACTGCTTGGTTTAGCGCAAGGTGGCAACTAATTCGGTTTAGTCGAGCACGAATGTGTTTAGGATTTTCTTCCAATACTTCATTGTACAGTCCAATGGCTCTTTCTAGTTCTCCGAGACGGATTGCAATGTTGCCACGAACATACGAAATTGTTGCGCTTGTTCCTTGGATTCCTGCAGCATCAATGTATCGAGTTGCAGCATTCAAATCATCCATATCAATTGCAAGAAGGGCTGATTCAACAGCCACTGATGCTTCAGTATCACCCAATAACCGTCGAGCGCGAATTAGAGATTCATTTGCTTCACCAGTATCCTTCAACAATCGCTGCGTACGGGCTAGGCCCAGCCAAGCGACTCCAAGTTCCCTGTTCATAGACAATGCAGCATTAAAGGATTCAATCGCAGATGAGAGCAGTATCTTATCGGTTTCACCAGTTCCATCTCTTGTCCGATCTGCACGAGCAAGATGCAGTCGTCCTTCAACGATGTGTAGTTCAGGGTGGTCGATGATTTGTGGTGTATTGTCAAGCAATAGTTGTGCGGCCTCAATTCGACCTTCCGCTAATCTTCTCGATGCAACTGTACTGCGTAATTCAGGATCCATAGGATACTTCTCAACAGCCTGTTCTAGACATGTTTCAGAACCAATTAAATCTCCACTTTCAGCGAGCAAATCTGCTTTCAAAAGAATGAGATTTGCCCCCCCACATTCGAGTGCTACAGCATGAGTTGCTGCCTTTAATGCCTCAGCAAGTCTGCCTTTTTGAGTACTCAACAATTCTGCTCTGAGGGCCCAAGCGTCTCCAACCTGGCGATCTAAATTCAAACAACTATCAACAGCTTCGAGTGAACGCCCATTCTCTCCCTCTTCTTTGAGAAGTATTGCGTATTGAAGCCAATAATCTGGTTTCTGATTGTCTTCTTCCAGCGCCTGTTCAATCGCTTCAATCGCTTCGTTCGGAGAGCCAGCGCGATGGCGAAGCCCAGAGAGGAGAGAACGGTCAGCGGGCGTATCAACGCCCAAAGCCTCAAGTCTTCGAACCGCTTTTTCAGCACCTTCATCTCCTTGGCGAACAAGGAGATGTGCCTGCGTTCTCAATAATTCAGGGTTGTCTGGATCATTACGCAAACGTGCTTCAAGCCAGTGTTGCCGTAATACTTCATCCGATTTGAGCAATGCAATTTCTTCCAGACCTTGCAATACAATATCGTTTCCAGGTAGGGACTGATATGCAGTTCCAAACGCTGTGGAGGCCCACTCTATTTTTTGAAGATGGAGGGCACATATTCCTAATTGAAGCGCTTGCCTTCCATCCAAATGAAGGTCTTCGGAGGAGATTTTACGAGATTCTAAAACATCGAACAACCGGTCTGCAAGAGACATTTGCATGACGGTTAAATCTGGAGAGAGCTCTGAAACGGAAATAGTCGAACAAACCGACTTGATGGCTGCAACCGATGAACCCAATACATCGCCATCTTCCGTTGTTAAATGTTGAATCTTTTGATATGCATTAACACCACTATCGATTTCAGGCTGAGTTGAACGTAATGCAAGAATGATGGCATCATAGGATTCAATTTTTTGCTGAAGAGTAGATAGAACATCATTTGTTTGTTTCGCATGTGCTCCTTGAGATTCGGAGAGCACCATCGTTCTGTCAACAACGGCTTGAAGCGCTTCCCGAGCAACAAAAATTTGCCATCCGAGAACGCCTGCAGTTAAGGTGAACAGGCTCAACAAAGCAATCGATATAGGTTCCATTAGCCAGAAAGTACACAGTCTGCCTTTATGTTCTGCGGTATAATTGATGGTCAAGATGTCGATTTTAGAAGGCCCCGTAAATCCCCAACCCCATCTATTTCAACATAAAATCGCCAAAATACGGCTCACATTGAAAGACTAAGCAGTATTTTGCCACATTAGGTGAACCCATGTCGAGTGATGAAGCAACTTCTTCTTCCTTCGAAAATTTGGAGGAGTATACCTCTACGTGGGCTGATAAAGGATATGATATTGAAGCAATAACAGGCCAATTTAGCCAAGGACTCACTTTGTCAGACATTGAGAAAGTGGAAGCCCTTATCCAACAGTGTGACGTTCTCAAGAAACGCCTCTCTCTCTTCAATCAAGAAGACGAATTCCAATCACGCCTTACAGATCCATTCAATTTCGAAATCATTGAAAGTGAATTTATTGAATGGATTTCTACGCATTCACCTTGGGAATCGGCATGTAACCGATACTATTCTCTATGGGCTTCCACATCTAAAAAAGAAGAACAATATTGGAGTCTCATGACAAAATTTTCCCTACTTGATGAGTCAAGTTGGCCCGCAATACAACTTCTAACGCCCTTTTTATCAGAACCCGAAACATATGAAAACATACTTTTTGAGGTATCTAAGATTGAAGAAAGTGAAGCAAGACAACGACAAATGCTTGACGAAGCCCTAACCATTCTTCGAGAACAAGGTTTTACCGTCCCAAAACCAACAGGAAATTTCATCGAACAACTTTCACAAATAGAACATTACCAGGCAATTTCTGATCGCAGAGAATACATTTTACTCGAAATTAAAAATTCGATTCAACAATTCGACCCCATACTTTCAGAAACACTGGAAAAGCGAGCAAATGAACTTGAAGTAGACGATGCAGCATCATTAGAAAAATTGGAAAAGAATATTCAAACAATTAGCCATCATTTGAAAGAACGCCTAGAAGAAATGAACACACTTCTCGCCAACTGGAATAATTTAGGATTTACGTATCATTCAACAACCAAAATTGCACCTTCAGATTTACTTGAATGGGAACATATGCTGCCAGAGATTGAACAATCGTTCAATATCCACTCAACTGCAATGGAACGATGGGAGGCCATTTCAAGATCATGGGGATTAGAGACTGATGAAATCCACAATATTGCTGGAAAGTTGGAACATACCGAAGCATTTCTAGAAAAAATAGAGGGTCTCGAACAAGAGTGGACCAACCTTGAACTTCAGATTGCCTCAATCATTGAGCATTGGGAGCAATATGGATTCGATTTAGATGTTTGGCGTTACAAAGCAACCGAAGAACCACGTTCTGCATTAACAGAACTTAATCAATACGTTCCCTCTTTAGAAAAGGCGTCCAATTTAATGGATTTATTTTTCAACCTTGATACATCACTAGGTGGGGAAGAAGAAGTCGAACAACGTACAACCATTCTCCAAACATCGGATTTGGATGCTGAGATCCTTTCAGAAATGGAGGAATGGATTGAGAAAAAGACCTTGAGGAACACACGCCATCGGCGTATGCTGGAGCGAGAATGGCGCAATTATGTACGTATGGGGAAAACCACAAAAGAACCCGATTTCTCTGATTTATATTCATTTGAGCAAGGGATAGCATTGCTTGAAAGACAGGGCCAATCTCATCAAATTGAGGACTCATCCTCGAGAGTCGTAACCGCTGCTAAACATGAAATTCAAACCCTTGAATCTCAAGGCTGGAATGTAAGTGAATTGGCCATATTAGCAGAGGAGAACCCGAAGGAATTCATTCGTCAATTCTCCTCGTCCCGATCAGCAATATCAAACATAGCCAAGATACAGAGAAGGCTTTCTGCACTCGACTGGCGACGTGATGTAACCAAAGGGCTTGAGATCTCAGAAATGATTCGCAACCCAATATCTCTGAAAGGTATTGAAACACAAATTCCAGCTTTAATTCGCCATTTATCGAGTCGGCCCATCGAAGATGATGAATTTAGATATCCGTTGTGGTCTCCAATCCAAAGACCTGTTTTAATCCCGCAAAATGAAACGCTCTACCCTTTGAAGAATCCCGTAATCAAACAACCACAGACAACACTTGAGGATGCCCATGACGCTATGCTTGATGCAATGGAAGAAGCCACAAAAACCGATACGGAAGTCATAGAAGAAAAACTCGAGCAACAAGCTTTGGAAAGGAAAGACGAAAAAGAAGCTCCAAAGACAAAACCAGAACCAAAAATTATCGAGGAACAAGTACAAGATGTGCCGATTCAGAAACCTGTTGAAATTGAGGAACCGCGAACAGAAGGACAACCAAGCCCCCGGTTGCAATCCTCCTTTCAAACAATCCTTGAACGATTGGCGTTGCCTCAAAGTATGGTATTCAATGCACAAGGAACATTGGACACGAAACATCTCAGGAGGACACTTGCCGAACACGTCGGCATTGAGCCAAGAGACGTTCGCGTTGATCGAACGCTTCGGCTTCTTTTACGCCTTTTACCATCGAATGATTCGTTCGACAATCAACGAGCAGTTCTCATTGATAAAATTGGAGAAGCACTTCCAAAATATCAACAATGGCTTCGAATGCGTTTGGAAGCACGACATTCTGGAGCGACAGGAAATTTCCTAGAAGATTCAATTCAATTAGGCGTAGCATTAGAACGAACACCAGGCCCAGGAGTCAAAGTCCCGCTATCTGCGGATACAACACCACTACCAGACCCCTCAAATTTACAAGATCTCGAGAAAAGTGTTCAACGTCTCGTTGAAGCACTTGATTTGAATACTGCTGGCGGAGTCAACTAACTAAGATAATTCGTCCATAAGAGCATCTTGCTCTTCTTGCGAAATTACTTGTTCTTGAGGCGCAGCAGTCACAGGAATACGAGGTGCTTCGGGCAATGGAGCATCCAGTGGCAATGAGGCCGAATCAAAACCCTGCATTGGTGGTTGATTTGGAAGAATCGCTGGAGGTAGTGGCATTGGGCTTGGCTGAGGCATGGCTGGAGGTGGCGGCAAAGGGTTTGGTTGTGGAGTTACTTGTGGCGGGGGAGGTAGTGGATCTGGTTGAGGTATAGCCTGCGGGGGCGGTAATGGATTTGGTTGCGGAATTATTTGTGGCGGTGCAGGAATAATAACTAGAGGAGTGGTTTCTTGTTTAATCTCTTCCTGTTCTTCATTCATAGCAACTTCTACAGGGGGCTGTGCGTTTGGTAATGCGCCTTCTATGACAGGTACAGGTGGGCCTACTGGTATTTCAGAGATGAGGGGCGCCTCTAATTGCAAAGGCTGAGGCGCAGGAATTGGAGTTCTCAAACCAGAATGTAATTCATCAATTGTGGTTGAATCGATCTCTCCCGTTTTCATGTATTCAGCTAATGTAGGTCCAATCAAGGCCATACTTGCCCTAAATGTTGGTTTGAAAACACCGATTAAATCGAGATCGAAGGTATGAGTGCTTCCACAGGAAGAAAATACGAGACGATGCTTTTCAAGGTATTGAGGAGCAGATTTAATTCCAAGTAATATGGCTGAAACCCCCAATATCATTGTAAATTGAAATGGGAAAAGGCACATCATCAGACCAAAGAGAAAGAGCCCCCCGCTTATTCCCACATCTGCAGCACTAGGCTTTTCGACGAGATGCTGGAAACCAGTTAATTCACTGTCCAAGACCATCTTCATATCAATTCTTGGAACTCCATCCTGATGCATTTTCGTTTCAACAATACGAAACAAACCCTCTCCGACAATGATTGAAGTAGATTCAAGACCATCTTTCGACTCAGATATTGTAAATTCAACAACATCTTCGCCATTATTCAAGAAGAGAGGTTTAGCCCTGATAGGAAGTTCAAGAACATCATATGTTTCTTTTTCTTCAACAACTAAGTCGTCAGTTGAGCTTTCAAGTTCTTCTTCAGTTGCTACGGTTGTTTCAGCCACATCCTCTTCAGAATCTTCGCCCCAAGGCGTCTCGACCAGTGTGTCCATGCCACTGTCTAAGACAAATCAGACCATCAACGTACCTAATCAGCGATGCATCTCAGAGAACCACGATTTTGCAGCCCCGTCTTTACTGAAGCCTTTACCAGGCTTGGTTCCAACAACAGTTTCAATAGAAGCCTCAGAAGCGATTTCCTGCAGGCGTTCATTGACTGGACCGTTGATGATGAGGACTTTGACACCTTCGGTAGAAGAAGCCGTCTTAGCGATAGCAGCAGCGCCCATTTCTTCGCCAACGCTTCCGTCAGCCAAGACGAACATGGCTTTGTTTTTACCGAGCGCATCGAGATGATCAAACATTTCTTGAATTTCAGCAGGTGCAACTTCAGTCTCAAAGACTTCAGGCATTTCTTCAACCCATTCGTCATTCTCAGAGCCACCATGCTTTTTCTTGTCTTCCTTGTCTTCCTTCGCCATTCTTTTCTCAAATTTTGCAGCTTCAATCTTCATTGAAAGAGACTTAGTAATGGTTTTCTGTGGTAGAAGCTCCCATTCTTGTCCTGTTGGCGCTTGTGCTACAAAGTCAACGCGTAGTATAGCGTGAAGTTGGCGGAAGAGCATTTCCCCGCCACGGTCGCCATCGATAGCCAATGTAACGGATTGTTTCCCATTTGCAAGATCTATGAGTTCTTGCTTAATGTCTCCTGCACCATCTGCACTGATGGCGTTCTTTACTCCACAGTTGAGAAGGTTGATGACGTCATTACGGCCTTCGACAATAATGAGTGAATCAGAACTCTGAACATTTGGTCCACATGTGAGTCCATGGTAGTTGGTTGCAGTCCCTACGGTAAGAACCGAGCGAACTTCTTCGACAACAGTTTTGCTAGCAGCCTCGCCAGAATTGACGAGTTGAAGCAGCAGTTCTTTTGCGCGGTCAACTACGGCTGTGCGCTTTGTTGCGCGAACATCTGAAATTTCTACAACGGTGATTTTAGCTTGGCATGGGCCAATGCGATCGATTGTTTCGAGAGCAGAACCAATAATTGCAGTTTCGACATTGTCCATACTACTTGGTATGAGAATGAGGCCATGCACCTTACCGCCTTTTGTTTCTGTTTCAACATCAACATGCCCTACACGAGCAGTTCGTTGCAATTTTCGTAGTTCAAGTTCATCGCCAAGTAGACCTTCTGTTTGGCCCATTATTGCGCCAATGATGTCTTTACGTTGAACAGTTCCGTTTACTTTGATATCGGCTTTGATAAGATATTTCATCGCCTTTCCTTGTTTATTTCCTGAATGATTTTTTCGAGCCAGATTAATTCCTCCTTTCGGCTTCCTCAAAGACAGTACTTTTCCGCCCCAATTAGGCGATACAGTACAATGGTTCCACGCAAAGCGGGTAACCAAGTGAATGTGATTCGGCAATATGTCCTAGACTCTCCACCTTTTCAAGCCTGCGGCTGGAAAAATGATAATTCCAAGGATTTCTCAATCTTTAGGAAGTGTCGAAGAACGTGTTTCTAGATCGTCTCTCTTTTCTTTACTAAGAAACGGTAGATACGGGTCTTCTTCACCCATGTTATTCTTCCACGCCTCCATTGCTCGAGCCCATATCTCTTCATCAGCATTCCATTCAAGCCATCTTTCGATGAAAGCAACATGTCGCTGAACATCCTCATCTTCAGGAGCCAAGTGCTTCAACAAAAGGTTTGTTTGGGCTAAGATCAACCCCGTTGGAGGCGATATTAGGTATACGCCGAACGGATTCCGCTCCGTTGAAATGGTCAAATGTTCCTTCCATAAACCAAATCCAACATCGTAAATATATCCGATTAAAAATACGCTAAGGAGTACAATAATGCCGATCAACATCAAGCCAAAATATGTTGATGAAATACCAAATATCTCATCTGAAAAGCAGACAGTCCCATTACAACTATCATCAAATCTCCATTTGACATAAGGCCATATGATCAAAGTCAGCGTCGTTGTCCAAAAGGCCATAGAAATAACCGCTTGGGATTGTTGAAGGCGCCAATACTGACGCATGATTACCTTCTTCATGGTTTAACGAGAGCCGAACAATATATTGTTTCACCGCTCCCTTTGCTCACAAAACATAAATTTTCAACAACAAAAAGGATATCAAATTACTAGACTCTAACGAAAATTTACTCTTCCGAATTTTTTGGTCGGAATAAGCACCAATAAGGTTGATGGTCTATTAGTGAAACCAA
>JBMZTB010000040.1:0-15254 GCA_049623485.1 Candidatus Poseidoniaceae archaeon | reverse complement strand
CTAAATATTCTGCAATCCATGCAGGATTACAAGCTTGATAAATGAAAAACAAAAAACCACCAGATTCACGATCTTGCATGACGAGCGATCGCCTTCGAACACTGTGTTGATTTCGCAAATGAAGAATTAGTAACTCTAAATCTTCAGGATTGTCTCCATGTACGGATACTGGTGTTCGATTCCAGTCAACCCAAATGGGCAAAGAACCGACTCCAATTAATCAGTACGACGTTGGCGGTAACGAGTTACGTAACCTGCAATCCAATTTCGCAATTTCTTTGTACTAACGTCTGTTAGTTGAGCAACCATCAGTTTGTTGTGGTCAAAATCATCAGTGAATTTTTCACCATGTTCTTCAACAAGTCGAATGGCTCTGATTTTAATAAAACTTGGACGAATATTTCCCATACTTATGCCTCCGTATACAATTTGACTTCGATAGGGATGTCAGGTTCATCATGACGAATAACTGTCAATTTGATTTTGCGAGGTGGGTTTTCAATTCCACGTTCCCAGATTTTCTCATTTACTTCAGGATCGATGTAAATTTCTTCTTCAGGAAGTACTTTCAGATGGCGAATGACTTCGTCTTTGATGATTTGAATTGCACGAGGTGCACGCTTGTAACGTGTGATATTCCATGCCTTTCTTAGAGGTACGATAAGTTCGGATGTTGCTGCTCTTGCCATTATATCACCTCATCGTTGTAGTTTGCTGCGGCGCCAGTGGTGACGCTTCGGATGCGACACTGTGCTACGGTTGGTCTTGAGCATGACCCAAACGGGTACACGTCGGTTTTGCTTCCCTGCCTTCATAAGGCGAATTTTCTTTGCTGCTGGTTTATTCTTTGACATGTTCGAGCACCCCTCTTCAGATTCGACGGATAGACGCACTACGGCGGCTCTTGGATAGGTTGGTTAAGATTCTCTTAAGCTGCTCATCTGAGACAGGTACAGAGATTTTAGATTCTTGATGAAGATTAAGAAGTTGTTTCTTTAGTAATTCTGCTCGAGCAGGATCGACCAATGAAACATTAGTAAGGCGGCCTCGTGCTTCAGGGGACAAGATTGAACGCATTGCTGAATCGAGTGCTTGTTGTTCAACTGCCTTAGCTTGTGATTCAACTTCTGCATCGGCTTGTTGTTTTGCTTGTTGCGACAATTGCTGTTGGAGTTCTTGTTGACGTCGTAGTCGGAACGCTTCAAGTTCTGAAGACGTGTTATCGACCATTGAAACCACCCACTCACTTCCAATCAGTACTTGTCGAGTCCTGGATATTCTGCTTCAACCTCAGGACGAACTGCATGAGCAACTTCGTTCAAGAGTTTGTGACCAGCTGGTGTAATGATGCGACCAGAGTAGAGTTGAGTAGGTTCTCTGTTTTCATTTTCAACAACACGTGCTGCTTGTGTGGCTACGAGACCTGCATCTTCGAGTTGTTGTAAAATAGCACGGATGACTTTTCGAGATCCTACGCCAGGTGTATTTGGTTTGGAACCGTTATTCTTTCGGCCCCCATATTCTTGAGAAAGAAGAGTTACACCGATTGGTCCCTGACGAGCGATCTTACGCAACATTGCTGCTCCACGGATGTGCCACCAGTCGGTTTGGGTTGGAGGACGTTCGCGGGATGAGCCTGTTTTCACAACTTCAGCCCATTCTGGCTTTGAAATCGAGGTATTGCTCTTCAATTGTTCAGCAACAGCTGGAATGAGAAAGTTCGCAGGAACATCGTAAAACGTCGTCATGTCTACACCAAGCAACCTTCCGACTTGTCTCCCCTATTTGAATAAAACGGGCGATTCCGAGATTAATATGTTGAGCATATTGTCCTTTGGTCGAGTGCAAGTCTTCTTGAATCAGGCCTGTTTGGGATGAATAATGAAGAAGGCTCTAGCACAGAATCCCAACCTTCTCAGAACGTTGATTGGGCTCTCATTAACTCTCATATTTATGCTCTCATATGCCGTGTATGGGGCCACAGTTTCTCCTAGTTACTATATTTATCAAACAGAGGCCACAAATAGTGAATTTAGCGAAATTGAACTTGATAAGCAGGTCATCAATAACGAAACGTATTGGACAGCGATTCTTGAAGTTGATGCTCAAAATCTGACATGGGTAAACATGTCGATTGATGATCTGGCCTCTGGCGCTGTCATAACCATGTCCAACACTGCTAAACTTTACAGTCACCAATTTCTTGGAATTGAAGATGCTAAAGTTACTGTAAACGGAGACAAAGTCGACTTTAGATGTTCCGAGCATTGTCAATTCAGCGACACTATAGAAATCGAATCTGAAGAGTCGAGCATTGAATTACGTGCCCTGACTTCAACGGATCCTGCGAGAAGATCAAATGGAACTGTATACGCAGACGACATCCAGGAAGCTGAGCAAGAAGCCAGGAAAGTGATTGAATATTTGCATGCATCCAACCAAATTATTATTCAAATAACCGAGCCAGGAGACAAATCTGTACAACCAGTGATTGTCATCAATACAGTCAACGAAGAATTCTCATCCATAGAAGTCTACTCAATCGATGCTGCAACCGAGTTTTTATGGGCTTTAGCAGCCGTTGTTGGTTGCTTTTCGATGGTACTCATCCCCTCCTTTACTGTTTATTTTGCAGCAAGAGCAAAAGACAAAAAGCGAGAAGAAAAACTCAGCCTAGTGGAATCAGAATCCATTGACGAATAAATCAAATACGTCGAGGGTAAATACGAGACCATGGGGCGAGGACTTTCTGCGATAATCGTTCTTATTTGTTTGCTGATCCAATCAACTTCAGACCCTTCGTTCTTGAGCCAAGAATCCACTTCTTTTTCTTCTAGAAATTCAGGCATTGACATCACTCCCGTGGATGTTTCCATCACCTACTCGAACCTTGCAGATGAAAACCAATACAAAATGTTCTCATCGAACCACCCTATTCCAAATTTCAATCGACCTGCTGACTTATACGTTACAGATTCAGTTAATTCAACGCCGATGGACATCGAAGTTACCGTACGCAATGATGGGATAACTACATCAGGTATCATCACACTCAAATTGTTGATTCTACACAATGAATATGGGCAATTTGAATTAGCCAATCGAACAATGACGATGAATGGTTTAACCAGTAATGGGCAAGGTACTGCAACTTTCTACAACGTAAATGTGAATTACTCAGGAAATCATACACTCCAAGTAAGTTCAACTCACGGCGCAATCGACGATAATACGGGAAACGATATGTTCTCTAGACACTATACAGTAGCGCATTCATATTCGACATGCACATCTTTACTAGGCTGGAATACTGGACCTCTTTGGGGAATGAGCTCTGATGCATCGTTGAGCATGGGCAGTTCTTGTCATATAGGACAAGGGAGGACTGGGTCATATATTGACAACATGCAATCATCATTGACAACACCCATCATGGATTTTAGTGATGTTGTACCCAATCCACTTATGACGAATGGTATTTCGTTTTTCTATACAGGAAGTGCTGATACCAATGATGAGTTGAAGCTGTACGCTAAAAATCAAAATGGAGCTTGGGATGAATTAGCTACAATTGCAGGAACAGTCGATGTGAATCTTGGCGAATGGAGAACAATATCCAATTCAAACATGGGCCATACAACACCGATCATCCCTGTTAATCCAACCCAACATCTGCATACCAATTCACAATTTAGATTTACATTCACAAGCGATAGTTCTGGAACAAGCAATGGTTATTGGATTGACGATATCGTGATAATTTATGATCAGTCTGCCCGAGTTGAAGAGTATAATTTTGATGCCACCGGCATTTCCACTACAGGTGCAATACCAGGATCTTGGGGGAAGATTACCATGAATCTTGAGAATACAGGAAATATCTCAGACTCGATTTCCCCATCAATTCTCAACCTGCCTGTTGATTGGAATGTGGCGTATTCTTATGTCTCAGGTGCTGGAGTCAACCCTTCAACCGGTGTTTCCCTCTTTCCAGGTGAGTCGAAACAAATTGATGTGAAAATTCAACCAGGAGTTAACGCTACTACGGGTTTCACTCAAATGACATTCATAGGAACAAGTATGCAACAACCATCCATCTATGTTGCGGAACCTATGCAATTCCAAGTTTTGGCAGATAGAATTCCGTTTGTACAGCAACCTGAATACAAGCCTAAATGTGCACCTGGGTCGACATGTCTCTTTGAGGTTGAAGTCAGCAATATCGGTCAAGCAACGGATGTCTTTGATGTGAGTACGGAATCGAAAAGTCTTGGGAATGGTTGGAGTGTTTCTCTTTCATTCGATCAAATGTCTTCGATTCGATTAACTCCTAATCAACCAATGAATGTTCGATTCTTGATGACTGTTCCGAGCGATGCTGCACCAGATACAACTGGTGATTTTTGGCTCACACTTACAGCACAAAATGATACGAGTCGTACCATTACTGAACCAATAACAATACAAGCATCGATGGTATCCAATGCCGTGATTGAATTTGTTGGTGACCCTGAATCCATCATGCTCATTTCTGCTGGAGAAACGATACACGTGCCCTACACAATAACCAATCAAGCAGCACGGCAAGATATTTTTGATTTATCGGTGGATGTTATTCCAAAAATTGGTTGGAAAGTAGAACCTGAGATACGCCCGCCAATAGCAATAAATCCAGGAATGACTGCTTCCTTTTACATCGCCGTAACAGCCCCAAGTAACGGCCAGGCAAACGACGCTGCCCCTGCATTTGAGCCAATTATAACCTCAACAAGAAGTAGTACTTCATTCTCGGGTGACCAATATGACAAGGTGTTGATTGACACGATACATGATCTAAGTTTATCCCTGTCTGGTGGAGAACAATTGCTTCGACCTGGAGCAATGAGTTCAATTCAGGTTGAAATAATAAATAACGGAAATGGACCAAGTGTTGCAGAGTTAAGTCTCCCTAATATCCCTGAGAGTTGGGATTTCATGCTCCGCCAGGATAACCTCGTTTTAGAAAGCAATATGATTCCGCTTTCAGTGTCCTACATTGGTGAAAATACTGCTAACATTGAGATTCTTATCTCTGTTCCAATGAGCGAATCAGCTGGTGAATTGCATGAAATTACCATCGAAGTACAGCCTAATGGACTTGATTTTGATTTGTCTGATAATACAATCTCGCACATGATGATGACGGGCAGCATTCGCTATCCATCGTATAATGGTTCAACAAATGATATCCATGCTATGATTGATTCTACTTTAACCATCAATGGCACGATCACCAATGTGGGGAATGCTCTGGAATCCGATATGGAGATTGAATTTGATGTTTCTACTTCACCTCCAACTGATGATATTGTGGCATTTCTTACCGCAGGTGTTGGCGGCCCAACAACCACCCCTAACTCCGCGCTGACATTCCCAATGAGTTCTGGTGATTCGAAGCTGGTAATTATCGATCTCGTGATAGGTCCAAATGTACCTCTGAATACACGCATTGTCATTACGACATATGTCGAAGGTGGCCTTGATAATGAAGGAGAAATCGTAAAGATTGAGCACCAAAATTTGATACTTGTCGATGAACAAAGAAAGGTAGAAATGGAGGTATCCTCCCTGCCAACAACACCAATCAAATCCGAAACTACAGGGGCTGATTTCTGGATCAATGTTTCGAGTGAATCCACATTTAATGAGGAACTTGCATTGAACCTCCGTCATCCAGAATCTTGGCAGGTTATTTGCAATGGAAATTTATTCCAACAATCTGAATCTGTGAATGTTAGTCTTAAGTACAATCGAGGAGAAGTTTCAGAAAAGCAATTCGATTGTACAGTTCACAGATTAGGCGGTACTCTAGAAGGAGAATTATTTGTTTCTATGTCTTCAAATGATGAAGCAATTACTTCCACATCATCCCAAATCATTAAATTTTCACGAAGTGAAGAAAGTGATGGCTTCCTGAACATAGAAATGAATGCACCAACGATGATTACAGGTGCAATAGCACTCTTCATGGTAATGATTATTGGTCTTATTATTCGAAGGCGAACCGTTGAATTGGATGGTGAAGATGAACATTTCATCGAAGGCCCGCCCGTCACTTCAGGACCTCCAATTTCTGCTGGACCGCCTGCTTCCCTGTCGACGATTAGCCATACAGAACCAACGCTTGTTGAGCATGCAACACCTTCGCCGACATTACCTGAAACAGGTTTACCAGAGGGTTGGACAATGGAACAATGGCACCACTATGGACAGCAATATCTAGATCGCTTAGCGAAACAGCCTTGACCTACCTGCCAATGACCACACATGGACGGAGATGAACCTCTATGGTACATCTTGTGGGTATGCGTTGCCATTTTTGGCGTATTAACCTGGTACTTACGTAATTTCACACAGCGCGTACAAGCAACCAAGTTGTCAGCTATGCTTGGAGTCATATCAATGATTACACTGGTTACTTGGACTTGGACTGATTTTTGAGGAGATACTATGGAGCTTTCAACAATTGATCAACATCCTTGGGCAAAGATGTACCCAACGCGATTGCCAGTTTGGTGGTGTCGGACTGGAGATTCTAAATCTCATCCAGAACTAAAAGGAGTCACTGGGAAAACTGTGGTCTTACGATTCGAAAAGAAGTTTGGTAAAATTGAAAGAATAGCAGCCAAACTTTTCCGTGCACCTAAGGAGTTACGACGACCACTTCTTGATAAAAACAGTGTCCTATGGGAACTGTGTAATGGTAAAAGAACATTCGAAGAAATTTGCCTACATATGAGCCAAACATATCATGAGGAAGTATCTCCAGTTGTATACAGAACTCAGGCTGGTCTTCAAGTGTTCATAAATCTCAATGTCCTGAGATTAGTAAGTGATTCAGATTCAGTTAACTGGAACACAAAGCCAGGACACATTCCTCCAAACCAACAGTTAGAGGATGTTACCTTCGAAGTCGATTTAGAAGAGCGGGAAGGGGATTAAAGTTCTAAAAATCGAGCAATATTCTCAACTGGCCGACCAATAACCACTGATTCTCCATCATCTAAAATTGGCCTTTGAAGAAGGATTGGATGAATGAATAGAAGTTCTGCTATATCATCAAGTTCTAGGGATGTAAAATCGATGCCCTTTGCAGGTTTTTCGTTCAAGCGTAGTAAATTGAAAAGGGACCCATCGTATCTCTCTAAAATTGAGGAATAAACAGAAACAGGAATGTCTTCCTTGAGATACAATACAATCTCAACATCTTCGGGTAAGAAAGTCAAGCCTTCACGACTCTTGGAACATCTAGGATTGTGGAAATACTTCATTGCTTCATCTCCGTTGGTTCCCATACGAGACGAATGCCAATTCCATCTTTTGCTTCCGTTACGCTAAATTTTCGACGTGAGGATGACCTAGACGAATCGCTTTCTGTAAACCATGAACCGCCTTTCGCGACTCTGAATTCTGCATTTGACTGTATACAAGGTCTTTGTCCACGATGATGATTCGAGTGGTCTTTACTCCAATGATCAGCAGTCATTTCATGAACCATACCGTGCATGTCATAGAAACCCCATTGATTGGCTTTTTTAGAGCCCACTTCCCTTGTCGTAGCACCACTATTGCCGGCATGCCAACCATGGGCATCTAGTTCTGCATCTTTGTTACCAAATGACCATCTGGTATCCGTTCCAGCTTTCGCAGCATACTCCCATTCGACTTCGGATGGGAGTCGCCAAACTCCAGTCAATCCAAGATATGAAGAGGGTTCTGAATTCAATATGTTTAGAAATTCTTGGACTTCTTGAAATGTAATGCTTTCAACAGGTCGAAGGCCAGCACTCCACCCATCTTGAAATTTTGAAGGATTGGAACCCATCCGAGTTGACCATTGAAGTTGAGTTACTGGACGAGCGCCAAGAAAGACTGGTTCAGATACTGTCACATCAATGCATGGATGTTCATTTGGATGGCCAGAACCATTTTGATCACCTAGAGTAAAGGTGCCTGGTTCTAAGAGAAGATAACTTCCTCCAAATTCATCCTCGAAGAATGGTCTGTTCGATTCCATATAATCACTGAGAAGTGCGATACATTCGAGCGGTATCAAGTACCGATTGAACCAAGGATTGCAAACGTTGATTTGAATCGTCGTTAACAAGATTTCCTTCTTCATCAAAAGCATCCTTAACGTGACCTATTGCAAGTTGTTGGGTTACGGCTATACCGTGCAACCATCGAACCATAATTCTCATGTGATTAAGAGTGTTTGAATTTTCCATACCTCCGAGAGTGGCCATAAGTCCGAACACCTTCCCCCCGACATGCTTTTCATAGACCCAATCAAATGTGTTCTTCATAACACCAGACATCGTACCATGATATTCAGGAGACGATACTAAAAAACCATCACAATTCGAGGCTTCTTCTTGAAATTTCTTCGTGATTGGATCATTCCAACATCCTTCGGCCCCAACAAGCGGGAGTGGCTCTTCTGTCAAGTCCCAGAATAATACTTCTGCACCCAAATCTGCAGCTTTTTTTAGTGCCAATTCCACTAACATTCCATTCTTTGATGATTTTCCATAAGAACCTGATAGCCCCATAATTCGTAATGGCTTTCCTTCCATGCCTAAGCCAAGGAGAAGTGATAGAAGAAACCATGCCTCATAGTTTAACCAATTAGGAACAATGCTTATGCCGTAACAGTCATGCCAAAGGTTAGGTGCAGTTCATGAGTGATGGTGAATCCGACAACGAAATGTCCAACTCATTGATGAGTGATATGGCAGATGCAATGCGTTCTGCAGGATTGACTGAGGAAAATCAAGAACTTGAAGAAGTTCAGATTAAGGCTGAAATTGATTCAGAATCGGCGCCAGAAGAACCACCTGCCAAGGAATTTTCAGAATCAATTGCGGAAACAGAATCTGTAGAAGATCAAGTGAATGAACTACTTGATGAAGGGGAAGCTCACTCTCGTTCAAATAATCCTCAGGAAGCACTTGTTGCATTTAACAAAGCCATAGCCCTCGATCCATCCTGTGACATGGCTTGGTTTAACCGTGGAGTTCTGCTTGAGGCGCAACAAGATGCACGCGGAGCCCGACAAGCATTCCAGATATGTCTGGATTTGAATCCAGATCATGCACCTGCGACGGCCAATCTAGCGATTTTACTTGACCGAATTGGAGACGAGGTTGGCGCTGCTGCGATGGCTCGAAGAGGATTGGATTTCTTTCCAGGACATCCGTCTCTCACAGATGTTCTATCAAGATCAAAGAACGCTCCTGTAGAAGAGGTACCAGAAGCCATCGAATCGACGATAAGTAAGGCATCACATCATGAATCAACTCTCGTCAACGTTATGGCTGATACAGGTGTTGACGATTCAGAAGCAATTCTATCCGAAGCAGTCCATCATGACCTCGATGGAGATGGTCATCTCGATAAAGAAGAACTTCAAAGTGCTGCCGAAGTTGTAGCAGCAACTCAGAAGATAGAAACGGAAATTCAGGAAGCCATAGAAACAGAAATCGAAAACACACCAATTGTTGAAGAAATAGATCTGGATAAACTAACCGCTGAAGCAACAGAATTGATTCGTCAAGGTGAACCGAAAAAAGCCTTAGCGCTCCTAAAACCACATCTCAAAACAATTGGAGCAAACCATGCAGGTGCATGGCGAATTGCAGGTGGGGCAATGGCGCGAATGGAACTCGATTCCCATGCAATTGCTGCACTGGAACATGCTACTCGCTTGGACGAAGAAGTTCCAAGTGGTTGGTATAATTTAGGAACCCTGTATGCACGAAATGATCAAAACGACAAGGCCATAGAAGCTTTTGAAAACACAATTGAACTTGACAAAAGACATCTAAAAGCACGTCTCAAATTAGTTGATTATGCCAAATCTTCAGGGAATATAGGGGATGTTCTCTCTCACGGTATGGCCTTCCTCGAAGTCCAAGATGATGCGGTTCTACGGACTGAAATTATCGAACATTTACTGACTTGTGCTGAACAGGAAGTTGCTGTTTTAGAAAACATTACTGGAATCCCTCCCACAATGCCAGAAGCTCCGCAGTTAGCCCAATATGCCCTTGATTTCCTCACACCAGGACCATCGGATCATAGAGCAAGAGCGATGACATTGAAGGGAGATAATATTGAAGCTGTGAAAATTTGGAAGGAATTAATTCAAACAGATAAAGAGAGTCCGAGTCTGTGGAAAGGGCTGGCTCGATCCTTAGAAGCAGCAGGAGATTTGGAGACTGCTCAGCGATGTCACGCTAAAGCGAACGAAATTGAATCGGGAGTACAATCACAACCCACACAAGTTGCTCCAGAAGCTCCACAGCAATCCTTTGAGGAAGAACCACACTCTCAGACCCCTGTAGAACCCGTACAACATGAATTCATTACACCGATTCAAGAACCTGTAGTTACAGAAGAAGAGAAATCCATGGCGAATGAACTGTTGCTTTCACCAGTCCAACCTCGCGTTCAGCAAACAAGAGATGAACCAAGAGTTGAAGTTGACCTTGCCAAGGCAGCCCTTGACGCTACAGCGATCATGGCCTCATCCAGTCAAACGAGCGTTGGTTCCAGTTCAGTTGCCAATCAGGATATTTCGTGGTACAATCAAGGTGTACAACTCATTGAAGATGGAAAGTTCCGTGAAGCATTATCATGTTTTGACCGAGCATTACCATCCTTTGCTAATGATAATGAAATGGTAATCCGCATTTTGAATGGAAGAGGTAACGCATATTACTTCATGGAAGAGTACCCTGCCTGTGTAGAATCCTATCACAAAGCAATGATGATAGATCCATCAAATGTGAGAGGCCAAACACTCTACAACATGGGAACGGCATATGCAGAAATGGAACGATTCGCTGATGCCATAAAGTGCTATGAGCAAGCCATGCCAAGAGGTTTATCTCCGGAAGAATCAACTCGTGCAAAGGAGCAAATCCGTCGATGTACGATTCTAGAAAAAGAGAGAAAGAAAAAACTCTCACGTAAGTGAATTGGAAGTCAGGTTCATATTCCACCGACGTATCGGACTAACATGGACTGTGGAACGTGCGAGACAGCACCTGCAATTGAAGTCATCAAACCAAAGGTTGTTGATGTCAACCTTACAATCACTGAAAAAGCATTGGATATGCTTACAGAAGCCTTCGGTGATGACCGTAGCCATGCCCTGCTTGTAGGCGTTCTATCAGGTGGATGCTCAGGATACATGTACGATTTACAAATCGTTGAAACAACCGATATTGATTGTCAAGAAATCGAAATTTCAGGATTCAGAGTCCTCGTACCTAACGCATCATCACATTTACTTGATGGAATTGAAGTTGATTATGTGGATCGATTAATGGGTGGCGGATTCAAAATCAATAATCCAAATGCCTCCAGTTCATGTGGCTGCGGCGAATCCTTTGCTTGAGGAACCCTCATGAGAGTGTTTCAACTCGAGTCGTACGTCTTACTCCTTTCTGGAAAAGATTGTTTAAATTTTTTAGATGGTCTTTCAACAAATAAAGTTGAATCAACTTGTACGACTGTTTTTACAAAATCAAATGCTAAAATCATCGATATGGTTGAAGTAATTGTCGTTGGAGAAAATATTGCTTTGGTTGGCCATAATAAATACAAAACGAATTTACTCGACCATCTTAACTCAAGAATTCTACAACAAGATGTCTCAATGAGAGATATTTCTGAATTCAATAACGTCTACATCTCATTCGATGAATATCCGAAAGTGGATGGCATCACAGTTGTAAGTACGTTTAGGGGTTGGATTGTTGTTGCTCCAACTTCGTATACTATTGAATCAACTCTAACATTAGATGCTTTCAATGAATATCGTGTCGAACATTTGATCCCCCACCACGACTACGAGATCACTCCATCCATGCACCCATTCAATTGCCGTCTGGATCATTTAGTTCATGAATCAAAAGGGTGTTACATAGGACAGGAAATTTTGACCCGTATGAGAAGTAGAGGCAATATGGGGAAATCACTCATTCGTGTCGAAGGAAGTCCTGAGGATGCCACTACAATTGGTCAAACACATTCACTAGTTATACGGAAAGTATGAGAAAAAAAAAGCAGTAAATGCGAATGTAAATTCATAGTGGCAACACAATAACAAAAAAGGTCTACGAGGGATTCTCTGGGATCTAAGGACATTCCGACAAAGATAAGAGCATTCAATATCCGAGTACGTCTTTGAGTTGATTTTTATAGAAATTACCAGATTTCTGAAGAGAGGCTAGTTCTTCATCGCTTAAATCCAATTCAAAAATTTGTTCAACACCGTTTGAACCTAACAGACATGGAACACCAATGTAAACCTCATCGAGACCATATTGACCTGTTAGATGGCAAGATGCTGGTAGTAATCGGCGCCGATTATTTAGAACTGATTCTGCCATGATTGCAGCAGCTGAACCTGGAGCATAGAATGCTGAACCTCGTTCGAGTAGTTTGACAATTTCTCCACCACCGCTAGCTGTGCGAGCTGAAATCGCCTCGATTCTCTCTTGGCTCATGAGTTGTGTAATTGGTATGCCTCCTACTGTTGTGTATCTTGGTAACGGAACCATTGTATCACCGTGGCCGCCAAGAACCATAGGGCTAACATCTTCTTCTGCACATCCTAACTCTAAAGCAATGAAATGAGCCATACGGGCGCTATCCAGAACACCTGCTTGTCCTATGACACGATTGGAAGGAAATCCAGTAACCTTCTGCATGTGATAGGTCATTAGATCAAGAGGATTTGTTACGACAATGACAACAGCATCTGGCGCATGATCACGGATACCCGCACCCACCTGTGCAATAATTTCAGCATTCTTTCCAATAAGATCTTCTCGAGTCATTCCGGGTTGTCTTGGAAATCCACTAGTGACAACAACAACATCTGAATCAGTAATATCTTCGTATGATGAAGTACCAGTAATTGTTCCATTGTAATTGAGAACATTCGCATTTTGACTCATATCCAATGCTTTTCCTTTTGCAAATCCTTCATAGATATCAAGAAGTACAATATCTGCTATTTTCATATTGGCTAAAACAAAGGCACATGTTGCTCCAACATTTCCTGCTCCTATTACTGAAATTTTACGGCTTCCACGGGACATAATTCTCTCCTCATTCAGAAGTCTGAACGAGGCGCTCTTTAATTCAAATGGTTGTTCCCAAACAAATTCTCCATCTGGATAGAGGGTGGCATTGAAGAACCCCCTCTGTGTGGGGCAATCATAGGTGTAATTATGAAGTTGGGAGTGCTTAAAGAACCGGCTGATGAAACACGAGTTGCAATCGTTCCAACCAGCATGAAAAAATTGTTGAAAGCTGGTTTTGAGGTCGTTGTTGAATCTGGTGCTGGAGCAGCGGCAAATTACTCAGATGAAGCCTATACAAATGCAGGTGCGACTATAGGTTCTCGAGAAGATGCATTGGCTTGTTCCAATATCATCACAATTCGATTCCCTGGTGTCGATGGCCTTGCAGAAGGAACGATTTTGGCTTGTGTATCTGATCCTTTTAGAAATCCACAACACGTCAAAGATTGCATGAAAGCAAACATCACATTACTTTCCATGGATATGATTCCACGACGTCTTAGTCGTGCTCAATCGATGGATGTCAACTCAAGCCAAGACAATCTTGCTGGCTACAAAGCGGTGCTCCTCGGTGCATCTCATGTTCCAAAGGGAATTCCTATGATGACAACATCTGCCGGAACGGTTCGACCTGCTAAGGTCGTTATTATGGGCTCAGGGGTTGCGGGGTTGCAAGCAATTGCAACTGCTAAGAGACTGGGCGCGGTTGTTTATGCATCAGACGTACGCAAATCTGCTGCGGAACAAATTGAATCTGTTGGTGGACGTTTCATAGAAGTCGATGGAATGGATGATTTTGAGGATGAAGCTGGTTATGCAAAACCACTCACTCCTGAATTCATACAGAAAGTAAACGACACAGTCTGTGGTGTTGCATCAGATGCAGACATCATCGTTACAACAGCACGTATCTTTGGACGCCCGGCGCCTATTACTGTGCCATCAACAGCAGTTCAAAATTTTAAATCTGGATCTGTTGTTGTTGATATGAATGCAGATGTAGGAGGCAATTGTGAAGATACAGTGCCTGGTGAGGTCATCACAACGAACAATGGCGTCATCATAGTTGGAACATCAAACCTTCCAGGTACAATTGCTACCACAGCAAGCATGCTTTATTCAAACAATCTGACCACGTTTATCACGTCATTAGTAGACGAAGGCGAAGTAAAAATTTCTGAAGAAGATGACATCCTCGTAGGTGCCCCTGAAGGAAGCGATTTCTATGTCAATGGAATGGGTGGAGTTCTCATCTGTAAAGATGGAGCGTTACATCCAAAACAAACCCGTTTGGGAGGTGCACTTGAATGAGCCCAGATTTTTTGATTGGAAATATTACTTTGTTCGTACTAGCTATCTTCCTTGGATTTGAATTGATCACAAAAGTACCTGCGACATTGCACACGCCCCTTATGAGCGGCGCAAATGCAATCTCTGGAATTTCGATTATTGGAGCACTCATTGGTGCGAATGTGGCCTACGAATCAGGAGATACAGCTGTGTCTGGAATCCTTGCATTCGTTGCAGTTGTTCTAGCAATGATCAATGTTGTCGGTGGATTCCTTGTCACGAATCGGATGTTGAATATGATTGCTGGAAAGAAGCGGAGAGGTGCTTAAGATGGAAGACTGGGTTGCACTCGGATATTTATTATCTGCAGCATTATTCATATTCGGTTTGAAGAAACTCGGCCATCCAAGGACTGCTCCATTTGGAAATCAACTTGGAGCACTCGGTATGCTTGTTGCAGTCCTCACTACAATCCTAAGTATGCAATTAGAAGGGGATGCTCAATGGGTTCTAATTGGAGCAGGAATAGCACTTGGTTCACTGATTGGCTACATTATGGCGGTCCGAGTTGAAATGACTGGTATGCCAGAACTTGTCGCTCTCTTCAATGGCTTCGGCGGAGCAGCTTCCGCACTTGTAGCCTTATCCGAAGTTTGGAGGTACATGGAGGATTCATCGAACATTCCACCTGGGAATCTAGAAATCACCGTTATTATGGTCGCCGCTGGACTTTCTGCACTCGTTGGATGGATGACACTCACAGGTTCAATTCTCGCTATGTATAAACTCAAAGGCGGAGTAAGCGTCTTTGGAAAGTGGATAAAG
>JBMZTB010000039.1:0-15530 GCA_049623485.1 Candidatus Poseidoniaceae archaeon | reverse complement strand
TACTGGCTGTCCTGTTTGTTTGAAAATCGCATGAGAGCCCATTTTATCGCCACTGAAAGCTCTTGTTGCTCCTTTTCGATGCACAATACACGTACAGTTTTGTCCGTGAATTTGATGATCTTCTATCTTTGCAATATTGTGAGACACATCGTAAATTGTGGTTAAGTCAACGGTATTGCCAAGTTCTGCTTTCAATCCAAGGCACAAACGATGAGCTAGCACGGCCCGATTTGCAAAAGCATAATTTGCAGCTGTTTTCATATCATTAAGGTATGACTGTCCTTCTTTTGAATGAATTGGGGCTGCCGCTAATTGCCTGTCTGGCAATTCATATCCCCACTCTTCATCAATCCAGTACCCGTCACGTTGCTTAAGTCTCATCTCCAAATTATGGATATGGTCGCTGCAAACTTGGTGCCCCAATCCTCGAGAGCCAGAATGAATCATAGCGATGACTTGATCTGATTCTACACCCCACGCACGAGATGTTTTCTCATCAGCAATTTCTGAGACTCTTTGAAGTTCAAGGAAATGGTTTCCGCTTCCTAATGTTCCCAGAGCTCTCAACCCTCTATTTTTTGCCCGTTCACTTATTGATACCTCATCAATTTCGAAAGAACCATTCGATTCAACGGTTCCTTTTTCATGATAAGCACTCACATCAATTGTATCGAGTTCATCTAGACCACCCCTCAAAACAGATTCGAGTTGTTGTGAAGTCATTTTGACTCCACCTTTTCCTGAACCGCCTGCTGGGATTCTTCCGTTCAATCTTGAAGCGAGTTTTGTAAGATTTGGAATTTCATCAACACTCAGGTTGAGAGCAACGGCTCGGACACCGCAATTAATATCGAAACCAACCGCTCCAGGGGAAATGCTTCCTCCTTGATCTCCATGATTTACATCTGTAGCTACAACTCCACCTATAGGTAAGCCGTATCCATAATGCCAATCTGCCATTCCCCAAGCTGTTCCAACAATCCCTGGAAGTTGTGCAGCATTGAGAAGTTGCATTGGACCTCGACCGTCTTGATACGATTTGATCTCATTCATTGTTGCAATGAGGGCAGCATCGACCTTCATTTTTCCAAAAGCCTTGATTCGAACGACACCAGGTGTGGAAGTATCCACATGGTTCATCCACTCAGGGTCCATGGTTGTGGTTCAACATCATTCATTTGATGATTTCCGGTATTTTACCCATATTTGTGGGAGGATTGAAAGATAAGACGAACACCCCCAAGAATGAGGGCGTCATATGAGTTTACCTGCGATTGACTTGGCAGTTTTTCATGAAAACGGCTATTTTAGAAAACAATGTTCCATTACCGAACTTTGGTTTTGGACATGTGATGCAAATCGGGAAACTTGTGGAGACACGCATCAAGATGAGTATACGTTCATTGGAAAACCACTTATTGAAGGGTTTGATCAGCGTGGAAAGGAACTGAAAGATTCTATGCGTGAAGCGTTCTTATCCTTCTTTGAAACATCCGAACACCACAGAATTGAACCCTATCCAGTTCTGGCACGTTGGAGAGATGATATCCATCTAACGATTGCTTCTATCGCTGATTTCCAACCACATGTCACTTCAGGGGAAGTTCTCCCACCTGCGAATCCACTCACCATTTCACAACCATGTATTCGTTTAACTGATGTTGATGCAGTTGGTCGTTCCGGACGTCACTTGACCACGTTTGAAATGATGGCTCATCATGTGTTTAATCGACCTGATCAGGGAGAATCGTATTACTGGATGGAGGAATGTGTTGCGTATTGTCATTCGATGTTGACAGGAACATTTGGAATCGACGCTCAAGAAATCACCTACGTCGAGAATCCATGGTGCGGTGGCGGAAATGCAGGTGCTGCAGTTGAAGTCATCGTTGGCGGTTTGGAACTTGCAACTCTTGTTTTCATGAATCTTGAAGAATCCTCTGATGGAGATATTGAACTCAAGGGAGATCGATACAAAGAAATGCCATTGCAAATTATCGATACAGGATATGGTCTTGAGCGTTTTTGCTGGGCAGCAGCAGGCACGCCTACAATCTACGAAGCCATCTATCCACAAACAGTTCAGTGGCTCAAAGAGATGAGTGGATTTTCCAAGGTTGCAGAACAATGGCCTGATTTGGATTTGAATCTTCTCTTAGGAGAAATGAGCCGGCTGAACGGTATTATGAATATCGAACCTGGTGTTGATGCAGATGAATTATCTGCATTATTCATTGGGAGATTGAAAGATCGAAATGTCAACATTACTAAAGAACAATTTATTGGCATTACAGAACCTCTCTCTCGTATCTATGCCATCCCAGATCACCTTCATGCTCTTTGTCATATGCTCGGCGATGGATTGGTTCCTTCGAATGCTAAAGCAGGGTATCTTGCGAGAATGTTGGCCCGGAGAATCCTTCGAATGCGAGATGATTTAGGGCTTGTAATATCCCTCTCTGAATTGATCCAACATCATCTTGAAATCAATATGGATGGCCATGAAATGAAGCAAACAAAAGATGGCCTAATAACAATCATGGAATTAGAAGAGCGTCGGTACAAAGAAGTTCTTCGTAAGGGATCGAATTTAATTCAACAAGAACTTAGATCCATTGATTCTTCGTCGGAAGAACTCCCAGATGCACTTTTATTCAAACTCAATGATTCACACGGATTACCTCCTGATATGGTCATCAATATTGCAAAGAACAACGGATGGGATCACCTTCGTCTTCGAACAGGATTTTCTGCTGAAATGGCTGAAAGACATGCTATGATGGCGAAACAAGCCGCCTCAAGTACAGTTCAACAAGAGATTGTTCAAGACCTTCCGAATCTTCCAAGTACAGTTCCACTCTACTACCAAGATGTTCAGCAACGTTCTTTTGATGCAAGTGTACTTGCATCTTTGCCTCTGATTGAAGGTATGGGCCCGGAAAATGCAACCCATGCTATCGTTCTGGCTGAATCTTGTTTTTATCCAGAAGGTGGTGGGCAAGAAGGAGATTATGGTTCTCTTTCTACTGATGCAGTGAGTCGTAACGTACTCGACACCCAAAAAGTTGGAGATTTAATTGTTCATTTATGCGATGGCCCTCTCTCAATTGGGGATTTGGTTCATGGAACAATTGATTGGAAGCGAAGAAAGCAATTGATGGATCATCATACCGCAGTGCACATTGTAGGTGGAGCCGCTCGTAGGATTCTAGGGCCACATATCTACCAGGCAGGTGCAAACAAATCAATCGAACTTGCTCGATTGGACATCACTCACTATCGACGTCTAAACAGAGACGATTTGGATGCTATTGAAATTCTGGCGAATGAAGTTCTTGGAGTTGTTTCTCGGACTGAAAAAACGGTTCTCGCTCGTCATGAAGCAGACAAAAAACATGGATTTGATTTGTACCAAGGAGGTGCTCCTAAAGGGAATAGCATTCGAGTATTGAGAATCTCAGACCACGATGTGCAAGCGTGCGGGGGGACTCATCATGACGAACCTGGGCAAATTGGTTCGATACGAATTATTCGCTCAACGGCAGTTCAAGACGGTGTTGAACGACTTCATATTGTGGCTGGCGATGCTGCGCTTCAGTATGCACGCTCCCAAGATTCGATCCTTAGAGAAGCGTCCGAGACCTTTGGAATAGCCAATGAAGATTTGCCCAAAACAGCAGAGCGATTTTTTGGAGAATGGAAAGAACAAAAGAAAAGAATCGAACAACTTGAAGCGGAAATAGTTCGTTTGAGAACGTCAGGAGGAGGAGATGATTCTCTAGAAATCGATGGCGTACGTATTGTCGCAATGGAACTTGATGGCAACTTAAAGCAACTCACTTCGATGCTTCAAGAATTGACTCGAGATATCTCAAAGCCAACACTCGCTATCTTAGGATCTCGTGAGAGCGGGGGTAAGTTGATGGTTGCTTGTACTGAAGGAACAATAGCCTCTGAACGCTATAACGCAGTTGAAATTCTTCGTTCGATTATCCCTCACATAAATGGTGGTGGCGGTGGACGACCAACCATGGCTCAAGGTGGCGGGTCCAATCCTGACGGATTGGATGATGCTTTGCAAGCTGCGAAAGATTTACTTCAATCTTGAATAACAATCGATTCGATTGCAATATGATCGAATTCAGACACTGCATTGGCTAGCGCATCTTTGAGCGGGAACCATTTTGCTTCTGCAATCTCACCCTGCTTCAACCTTAAATCAGAAATCTGACCATTCCATTTTGCAAAATAAGTGAAACTCATGAATGATATTCCGTCTCTGTGGAAGGATCGTTGAGTGATAATGGGTGTTCTATCATCAACGTTGACAGATATTCCGAGCTCTTCATACGTTTCACGAACACATCCTTGAACTGGTTCCTCACTATGATTCATGTATCCTCCAGGCAACGACCAGTATCCTTTGAAGAATCCACGTTCAACCCTTGCCATTAGTACTTCATTTCGTTCATTTTGGATAATAACTTTGGAGACAAGCCTGTGGATGGAGCGATAGACAGCTTCGCGAACGATTGGATGGACTGCATTGTCTGAGATGACTTCATCTTTCCAAGTCCAGTGCGAAGGCCAATCGATGTTAGGCATTCCATGAACCACTTGGATTTTTGTTTGATTAAAATTAATATCTGTTGTACGCTCCGATTCCCATTCAATGTTCATTTTTTCAATCTCATCTCGTGTAGGAAAACGAAGTTCAACTGACGTATCTTTACGACCCATAATACACGGCTGGGGTCCTTGGCCAGAATCATCAACAAGTAGCAATTTGCCATCGTGTTCCAAATAAACAACTTCCGAAGGATGCATAGTGTACCCTATCCTCTCTCCCTCATCAAATCTCGTCTAAAATAGCGTGAGGATTGAAGTAGATGTTTTGCCTCCCAGAGTCATGCAGGTCGAAGATATACGTCCTAGTGGTTGGGCGTGCACTTACCTTGTCAGCAATGGTGAAGATGCAATTTTAATTGATCCTGTCTGGGATCACATGGAGCATTATGAATCCACTCTGAAACTCAGAAATCTTACTCTTGTGGCATGTATGGCAACACATACTCATGCTGATCATATTACAGCGTGCTTTTCCCTATCAAAGGACAAAGGTATCCCTTACATTATGTGGGAAGATACAGCGTCTCTTGGCGTTACGCTTTATGTTAATGAATCGACTGAACTTAGCATCGCTGGAATGAATTTTTCATTCCATCACGTTCCTGGGCATACTCAGGATTCAATGATTATTGAAACAGAAAAACACATTTTTACGGGCGATTTTTTCTTCAACGGAGAGGCCGGTGTGGGCAGAGATGATTTGCCAAGTGGTCGGTTACAACAACACTGGTCTTCTTTAAAAGTTCTCAACCGCTTCTCAGATGATGCTCTAGTTTGTAGTGGTCACGAACCACCAAATACTGAAATTCAAACCCTTGGCTGGAATCGACAGAACAACCCTATCTTGGCCATGAACTCATTTGAAGAATTTATGCTCTGGCAGAATGAATCTGCTGAAAGGCTAGGTGCTGTATCAAAAATAAAAATAGCATTGCCAGCCAATATATTTGCAGAAATTCCTGATACGATTCCTTGGTTATAGTATTCACAAACATACCAAACACCTTTGAAGTTCCATTGGTGCCAAGAACCATGAGTCGAATCTCTTCCAGTCGTCTTTTCACGGTGTTTTTCCTACAATTCATCTTTTTAATTTCTCTTGGCTCTCCTCTTGTTCAGGGTACCAATCCCTACGGTGATTTAGAAAAAATGGACTCAGCTCTAGAAGACGCTCTTGCAAGCAATGGTGATGATGCCATCTTACACGAAGTTATTTTCCAACTCAATTCACCAGTCACTTCAAAGGATCTAAACCACATTGAAGCAATTGGTGCGTTCCATCTAAACGAAGCAGTTCTCATCGACGGGGGGCTATTAGAAGCAACATCAGATACAATTCGGAAACTATCGCTTTGGGACCGAGTGGAGTATCTTGAACTCAACCGCGAACTTGATTTCTTTTATCTTCCCTCTGAATGGGGGGGACCTACCGACCCAAGTGCGATGATGCATGAGACAACCCATATCGTAAGAGCAACTGATGCTTGGCATAGAGTCATTGTTGACACAGACGGTAAGGTTGAATTTGAAACAGATTTGGCCTTCTCAGAATGGGATGGTGACGGAACAGCAATTGTTGATCTTGACACTGGTGTTGATGCAGGGCATCCAGACTTTGACTATCTCGAACCATGGACTGGAGAGAAAGTCATTTACTCAGCTAAATGGGACGGAGTCTGGACTGAGACCACAAATTCTGACACCTCTTCGGGCCACGGCACACACGTCGGTGGCACCATTGCTGGAAATGGGGATGCATCCGCTGGCAGAAGAGCCGGTGTTTCCAAAGGTGGACAACTTGTAGCACTAGGTACTGGAGACGGTGCTTCCATTTTTGCTGCTGAACAAGGGCTTGAGTGGACTTATCAACATTCAATCCCTTCACAGAATCCGTATCATATCCGTGTTGTGTCAAATTCTTGGGGAACTGACGGTGATTATGATCCAAATGGAGCAGTCGCTACTCTCACAGATATGCTAACCTATGATAACGGAGTTGCAGTTATCTTCGCAGCATCCAATTCTGGAGGGTCTGGAGGCGGTGGCGAATGTACCGGTGACTTACGCACTAACGTGTACGCAAATACGCCATCTGCAATATCTGTTGCCGCACTAACACACGATGGCTCAGCAGTTACCTCATTCTCTTCACGAGGATGTATGAATCAACAACACACATGGCCTGATGTTGGTGCCCCTGGTCGTGATATATGGGCCACTGCACCTCGTGGTACAGCAATCGATGCGAGCACAAAGTTGCAGGGAGATTTGTATTACATGTCCATTTCTGGAACATCCATGGCCACCCCTCACGTTGGTGGTATGGCGGGTTTAATTCTTGAGATTGCTCCCTCTCTTGGTGTTGCAGACTATCACCGAGATGATCATGATGAAGGCTCAAGTCTTGTAGGTGGAGATGGAACTGCTTCGTATAGTCAATTTGAGGACTGGGATACTGCAAACTATTCTAGGGTCCATGAATTAGAATTGATTCTTGAATTAACTGCGACCTATGAAGGGATGGCGAATTCATGTGAAGACGGCAATGCAGATGATGGATGTAATGATATTCCTGAGGAGTGTTATCGAAGTTCGACAGGTGAATGCCATGACTGGAGAATAGGACATGGATTGACGAATGTTGATGCGGCGGTTGCTCTTGCTCGGACGTTACAACTAATGCGGGATCAAGACGGAGATGGATTAGTTGAACACCCTGAGTACACTGTATGGGATGCTTGGGAAATATACGAATCGATGCTTGTTGAAAAGACTATACCGGTTAATACCGACAGACTGCATCATGGTTGGAAAGGTGATTGGAACCATTTCAATAATGGCGCAAGCGGGGCCGTTTACTACACCGAAGATTCACATTATGTCTGGATTCCAAACGGAACAACTCAACTTGAAGCACGATTCATTCCAACTGAATTCGATATAGATACTGCTCAAGCCGGCGCTCTACAACTCGAGATTGATTTGGGAGAAGATGGCAATAATGATGCTCAAGGCGCTTGTTCACGTGTTTCAGATGCTTGGATTTGCGACCTCGATGTCGACTCTTCAGTATGGAATACATGGGCGCATTTTGACATAACAGGACAAGCTGCAACGCTTCTAGGCATCTTCAATGATCCAGAATTCTTTGAATCACGCATACCTTATACCGTTGACGTGACCTTGACATTGGACCTAAGTGAGCCTGTTGATATCTCATTTGAGCAACGACCCGATTTCTATTCAGACCTCGATCCTGCAATCCCCTCTGAAAATTATGACAGTGAATACGATGGTATGTTGACATTTACTAGGCCTGCTTACGATCAACAAGCAGTGTTTTCTTTGATTGTTCCTAAGGAAGTTGTTGATGAAGATAAGTCAGATGGATTCTTCTCTGCCTTGGGTGATGTGTTTTCAGAATATTGGGGCGTTGCAAGTTTCTTCTCTTTGTTCATGTTAATTGCAGCAGTCGGTCTTGGTTATCTGATTCGTTCATCTCGGACAGATGAACCAAAAGTTTTGCTTTCATCAACTATGGATGCAGAATTGTTGAATGATTAAATTGGATTTTGAGGTGCTTGCTTAGGCTGGTTACTTGGCATTGAATCAAGATCTTCAAAAGTCATTTGGCCTGTATGAATCTCCTCAATCTCCTGTAATCTCTCCGCCATTGGTTTACGAACAATGAATTCAATACGTCCTTTTGAGCGTGTCAAATCATAAGATAAAGGATCAAGTTCCTCAATAACTTGCTCTTCGAACGACCGTTGAATCTTTTTCCCTCTCCATACTGAGTAGCCCCATTGATAGGCAATTCCAACAATTGCAGCACCGTACAATACTGCTATGACAGTGGTTGCAAAGAGAGCAGGATTCCCGCCTCTTGATTCTTCTAATAGATCACGCCCAAGTAGGAATACAAGCCCGACGCCTACAAGGGGCTTGAGCAATGATTCAACCCATTGATCGATAGGAATCAAGCGTCCCTTTGCAGGATCTACAAACACCAAATCTGTTTCAAAAGCAGTCGATAAAACTCCAACAATTGCCAGCAATCCAATGTAGAGCAATGATGCGAGTATTATCTCGAGGCCGAAATCATCCAATTTGAAAACCCAATGAATAATCAGCCAAGCAAACAATCCTAGAAAAACACCTCTCGGTACTTTGTGAAAATGTTCGAGATGCTGAGAAAATTCAGTATAACTTCTCTCACTGGATTGGTTTCCTCTATGCGATTGTGGTATGTGAATAATCTGCCAATGCATACCCTGTTCCACAGCCCCTAATCCTCGTATCAATACACGTTGTCTAATGAGGATAAATTCGACGAGGAGTATAACCGGTAATCCGACTATCATGACTGGTAGAGCAACGATAAAAGCAAGCGGAAAGATGATCAGAGCTGGTAGAATTAAGAAGTGTGTGATGGATAGTGGATTGAGAATATCTGCTTCTATGAGGCGTTGTCTAGAGGGTGTTAACCGTAAACTTCGTGCGATATCATTTAACGCATGTCGATAACTTTCTATTTGTCTGCCTGCATCAATAATCTGTCGAACAGTCGTTCGATATTCTGACTCTTCATGCCCTCCACCAATCCAGAATCGCCATATGAATCGTAAGGGTATTGCCCCAACAACGGGGACTGCCAATATTCCCAACGCCCATATCAGCGCTTGAATATCAACCTCGGTAGCCATGTCCTCACTCAACCCATCGTGTTGTCTCTTCGATTTGAATCCATTGCGAAGAATGAATACTATCCCAATGTTCTAACACCGTATCGAAGAGTCACCAGTGTATGCGTAGAATTGCCGTTACAGATGGTATGGCTGATGAAGCAGTAAAAAAATTGGAACAATCTGGCTGCGAGGTCGTTCGCCAATTTATTGAACTTCAAGATCTTCTAGACGGCGCTTTGTCTGAATTTGACGCAGTCATTATCCGTAGCGCTACAAAAATCACCAAAGAAGTGCTAGAGGCTAGTTTGCCTCGGCTGAAAGTAGTGGCAAGAGCCGGAGTTGGTGTCGATAATGTTGATCTTGATGCAGCATCGGCCCTTGGAATACCAGTCGTAAATGCCCCAAGAGCAAGCACGCAAAGTGTGGTTGAACTCACAGTTGCTCATTTGCTAGGTTCTCTGCGCTACATTCCCACTGCAGATCGCACTCTTCGTTCTGGTACTTGGGCGAAAAATGAGTTAACTGGGACCGAACTTTTTGGGAAAAGGCTTGGTCTCATTGGATTTGGACGGATTGCACAAGGAGTTGCTCGAGTCGCTCAAGCGTTTGGAATGGACGTGCATTCATATGATCCTTATCTTCCAAATGCAGTAGCCAAGAAATTTGATGTATCGTTACATAAGTCAGTTGATAGTTTGTTCAAGCGTTGTACTCACATTTCGATTCATTGCAACCTTACGGAAGAAACTCGGCACCTAGTTGATTCAGAAAAGATCTCAATGATGCCTGGTAAAGATCCGAATAATTTGCCTTGTGGGAATCATATCGTAAATTGTGCAAGGGGTGGAATCATAGATGAAGCAGCGGCGTTAGAAGCCCTTGAGAATGGAAAACTTTCATCACTTGCACTCGATGTATTCGAAAATGAACCTGTTGATCCAACATCTCCTCTCCTTCAGCATCCCCATTTCCACGGTACTCCGCACATAGGTGCTGCAACCATTGAGGCTCAACGTCGTGTTGGTTTGGACATCGCAGACGCAGTTCTTGTTGCGCTGAATGGTTCCTTACCTGAAACAACTGTGAATCGTTCTTCGCTTACTTGACTCCATTTTCACTTTGTAAGAGGTGTGTCCGTAAGCCTTGCCTGACAGATGATGTTCGAAAAACATGGGCCGTACAGTACCAACTTGGAGAGGTCGTGTTGAACAAGAAATTGAGCGACTTGTTCCCTATCGAAGAGCACTTTCAGTCGAAGATTGTTGCAACTTCGACATGATGCTAAACGATGTTCGCAATCGTCGAGCTGCAGGGGGTATGCTTCCTGCACAAGAAGAATGGAAACCGATGCTTCTTTCCATGCTTTTAGGTGCGCATCAACGAATTCACATTCTCGAAGTTCGCCTTGAATCTCTTGAACGCCAAATGCAAGATGCTGGTGTAATCGATGGTCGTTGAAGGGTCCTCTGGATGGATCTTAGATGCTCATCTTTGTTCTGAACGAAAGGAGATGCTCGTGTGGATTGTTCCTGAGCAAGGACCAGTATTCGCTCACAATGACCCATGGAATCCATCGCTTCATGTTTCTGGTTCATTTTCGGACCTTGAATTGCTGGTTGATTGGCTAATTCAACCCGAAATCATACTTGAATTTGGAATTGTTAATCACACATTTGAATACAAACGTTTGGAACTTGGTTTGGTGGACCGAACCCGTGTATTAACCGTAGAAGTTGAAACTCAAAGATGTCTCAAACCACTCGCACAACACATCGAAGAACGAGGCAAGCACATTCGTTTCACGCTCTATTCAGTGGATTTGCAACCAGAGCAATCGTATCTCACTTCCAAACGATTATCCATTGGATCATCAGTTATGATTGAACATCAGCAACTCGTCGCAATCGAAACCGAAGTAAAACGACGCTCCATGAGGTGTTGCCGATTAGATGTAAAATTCTGCAAAACCAATGGTTTTGTTGATGAATCAACCGCTATTTCGCATGTCAGCATTGAGGAGTGTGATGAACAAGGAAATGTGCTTGAAAAGAACTACTCGATTTCTGCACAGGATCCTTCCTTCGCTGTGAAAATGGAGCAATGTTTGAAAGAACTCGACCCTGATGTCATCTTTACACAGGACGGTAATACATTGGATCTTCCTGCGTTAATGGCGCATGCAAGACAACACGAAACCCCTCTAAAACTGGGTCGCAACTCATCTTTTCTTCGTCAAATCGGTGTCGCTAGAACAGTGCATTCCTATGGCCAAGTCCTTCGTAGCGACCCACAATTTTCATTCGAAGGTCGAATTCATATCGATTTTTCTTCAAGTTTTATGTTCAAAGAAGGAGGTCTTTCAGGCCTGTATGAATTGGCGGCTGTTTCTGCTACACGAATCAGTGACGCTGCCCGTAAATCTCCAGGATCGGTCATCAGTGCCATCCAGAACAGAGTAGCAATGGAAGATGAAGTTCTTGTTCCATGGAAAAAAACAAGACCAGAGGATACGAAGAGTGCTTGGGATCTTCTTCAATCGGATCGGGGAGGACTTTACCTTGACAGCAAACCAGGTGTCTATTCAAATGTCTTTGAATTAGATTTTGCAAGTCTCTTCCCAAGCATCATCGCAACCCGAAACATCTCTCCTGAAACACTGAATTGCAGTTGTTGCCGGCCAGGCCTCAACACAAATCCATTGCCACTCCATCCAGAATCTGCAAAAAAGAGATTTCAATTACACAAGCGGAAATGGCAGTCTGCAAGCCTTGCTTTTCCACGCCAATCGTCGACCGCATTCCAAGTGCCAGGGCTTTCGACACATACATGCGGTCGAATACACGGTTTCCTTGGCCGTGTTGTAGCGCCCCTCATCGAACGGAGGAAGCAATTGAAGAAACAAGTCAGGGTAAAAAATGATCAGGCTGATCGTCAACAAAATGCTTTGAAATGGCTCCTAGTTACTTGTTTTGGATACACTGGATATCGAAACGCTCGATTTGGGCGAATTGAAGCACATGAGGCCATCTGCGCTTGGGCAAGAGAACTTCTTCTTCAGACAATTGAACTCGCTCAACAATCTGGATGGGAGGTTCTTCACGCAATCGTGGATTCTGTGTGGATTCGCGATACTCAAGCAAGAACATATGTTCAGCAATATGACGATGCATTGGCTTTAGCTCAAAAGGTGCATGCATTGACAGGAATTCCTCTTGAGTATGAAGGGACATACGACTGCATTGCCTTCTTACCGAGTCGAGTTCATTCAGGTGGTTCTCTCACGAAATATTGGGCTTATGGGAAAGATGGTTTGAAAGTTCGAGGTCTTGAGTTACGCCAACATTCAACATGTCAATGGATCCGTAATCTTCAGCAACAGGCTTTGGAAATACTTTCTCAAACAACGGACCTTGTCGATGGTTTACCGTGCTACTCTGCACAGAAAACTGTTCAGGCACTACTGCTTGTTGAACTTGAAAAACTTGAAGGTGAAATGCTTACGATTGCAGAACTCCTAATCGCTCAACGTATTTCAAGAGAGCCGAGTGAAGGTTCTGTGCAATCTCTCGCCATGTTGGCATTCCAGAGACATCAAGCACATGGGTTTCCAATCACTCTCGGTTCAAAGGCCCGGTTTCTCGTTCGGGAGAAAGATGTCAAGAACCCACTTTTTCGAGTCCTTCTTCGTGATGAATGTTCTGACTTGAATAGAAATGCCAAACATGTAGACGTCTCGTATTATCGTCAACAAGCCATTCGTGCTATATGGGCGATACTCACTCCATTTGGGTGGGAAGAACATCAACTGACAGAAGTCGGTGTTGTACGACTTGATCAGTGGATGTAAAGGCTTCAAGTCTTGATTGTGATTCACCTTCTATCTTTGAAAGAAGGTGTAATGCTGTTTCAGGATCTTCAGTGTTCTTGAGAATTAAAGTCTTCTTTTTCTTGCTTTGCCAATACCCGTACAGATGTTTATCTGCGTGTACCTTAATTGTTGATTTAAATCCCTGATGAAGTTTGCTTGTAGCGTGTCCATCGACGACGATCACAGCACAATGTTCGGATAACTTCTGCAATGTTTGTAAGCAGTTACGAAGTATCGCCCGACCCTCATATTTTCGTATTTGGTCATCAAGAAACATGGCAAGTAACCCATCCACAACTACCAAAGAAGCATCCGTCAACAACGTTTCTTGATGCACACGAAGAATCAATGCATGTAATTGATGAAGAGTAAAACCTCGTCCAATGTAGAGTCGTCGTAGTCCTTCTTCGAGACCGCAATCCCGAGTCCGTAGGGGCTCAAAAAAGGTACTCGGATTGAATCGATGCGCACCATCAATCCAATGAACTGCTTTATGTTCACTGAGTAAAACAGCAGCTGCTTCTTGAACGAGAAATCGTATCTCCTTACCAAAATGACCAGGCCCTTCAATCCAGGTTATGCCTTTGTTCATGATGAGAGATTTGCGGGAAATTGAATTTTCTTTTATTGCTTCAATACCTGTCATATGAACACCAAGTATTGTTGTTCGGCGAAGACAGTAAGGTTATATTTCGCAGGGGGTATTATGAAAGTGAAGGATGAATTTCAAACACCTTCGGCATTTATCTTGCATTGTGAGAGAGCCAAGAATTTTGATTCATTGCGACTTAGATGCATTTTTTGCATCGGTTGAAATGCTTCACCATGGTTTTCCAGAAAATGAACCATTGATTATTGGATCAGATCCGCAACAAGGTCGAGGAAGAGGTATCGTTTCAACCTGTAATTATGCTGCTCGAACCTATGGCGTGCGTTCCGCTATGCCGATTACAGAAGCATGGCGGCGCTGCCCAGGAAGCCCATATGGTCCTGGTCGATATATCAGAGGAACTCGTTCACTGTACTCGATGGCATCTCGACGCGTGATGAAAATTTTACGAAAATATGCGGATAAATTTGAACAGGCAAGTATCGATGAGGCGTATCTTGACATAACAGATTATACGGAAGGCGACTGGGACGAAGCACTGGGGCTCGCACGAAGAATTCAGAACGAAATTACAGATTCAGTAGGACTGACTGCTTCCTTTGGAATTGGTTCAACTCGAGTCGTTGCAAAAATGTCCTCTGAAGTGAACAAACCAAATGGAATTCATCGGGTATTACCTGATGAAATAACCTCGTTTTTCCAACAGCGTTCGGTACGTGAAGTACCTGGAATTGGGCCTAAAACGGCCAATAGACTGGCAGAATGGGGCATTACAACCGTTGATGAAGCTTCAGAATTGGGCGAACTTGCTCTAGCGAGGATGACTTCTGAGCGATTTGCTTCATGGCTGCTACGTGTTGTTGAAGGAACGACATCAAACGAGGTCAGTCCAATTCGGTCTCGTAGATCTATTGGAAAAGAGCGCACATTCCCCATCGATCAATCAAACCATGAAGTTGTCTTAGAGGTCCTTGAACGTCTGACGATTAGAGTCATGGAAAAAGCAAGAGAGGAGGGAATTGCAGGTAGGCTTGCCGAGGTTAAGTTACGATATACTGGGTTTGAGACCCACACTCATGGTCGGTCTATTCCTGTTGCAATGGATGATACGGATGTATTCTTGCGTCAAGTTCGACGTCTCTTCGCACAAAACGTAAATCAAGAACAAAACATCCGACTAGTAGGGTTTCGCTTAGGTCAACTCGAGGAAGTCGATCATCGTCAAATGACATTGGACGGTCTTGATGAATCAGAGTAACTTATGCATTCGTGTAAGTGTTCCACTAAACTCCTCAAGCGATTGAGGAATTATGATTCCTTCGATTTCAGCGTTGAGTGAAAGCCCTTGCTCTTTCTTAGTTTTCCAAACTTCGCTATTGAAGGCCTCTATTTCTGGTGTGAGGCTGTTTAAGGCCTTATCAATCGAACCTTGGGTAGGGAATTGGTCGACATCAACGGAACTTTCTCCATAGAGTGTCATCGATATATGATGACAAAAGAAAGGACAAACTGGGCTAAAAGCAGCTAAGAAATCCTTCAAAATTGAGTGAATTGTCCATGCTGCATGAATGTCTCCATCGTAGAGTCGAGATTTTGCCATTTCTAGCCAATGTGATGGCAAAACGCCAGTACCAAAGGTCTTGAGTGCTTGTGTTGCTGTGTAAATATCAAGGTTTTTCCATGAAGATTGAACACTGTCCATTGTTGCTGAAAATTCTGATCGGATCCATCGATC
>JBMZTB010000038.1:0-15530 GCA_049623485.1 Candidatus Poseidoniaceae archaeon | reverse complement strand
TGGGCTCCTCCATTATTCTACAACACAGAGGCTCCGTAGAGCGTGCGAGGGCTCGTCGGGCCAGGAGTAGCCGTGACACAGAGCGCCATTCCCACAAACGGGGGACGGTGCCAGTGGGTTCCTTTCGGATTGCCCTAAGTGTCTGGCTGCTCACCTTTGGAGCATCCCTCCGACTTTCCACCCATATATGAGTGGTTCGGTTTAAGAGCCGTTGAAAATAAAGGGACGTTGGCTCGTTTTGGAGCCTTCACATCATCCTTTTGAACCCTCGCCATTAACCCTGTTCATGCCTGAATTGTGCCATCCGTTTCTCAGCGATGGTATCGAGGCAAGGGCATATCAAATCGCTGCAGCAAAAGAATGCATTCGGGCATCTACGCTCCTGGTCATGCCCACAGGATTTGGAAAGACCGCAGTCCAATGGTACTGCATGGCTGAAGCACTGGCAACTGATGTTGAAAAAATAGTTCTTACAGCACCTACTGTTGGGCTTGTTGAACAACAACGACGAATGGCTGTTGAACGACTCAACCTTTCACCAGATCTTATCAAAACCTACACTGGAAGTGATCGACCTGCTAAACGTGGACTTCTATGGGAAGAAGGCAAACTCATCATCGCAACGCCACAAGTGATACGCAACGACGTCGACTCTGGATTGATCTCCTTGGCCAATGTAGGACTCCTCATTGTGGATGAAGCCCATCACGCTAAGGGAAATCATGCAACTGCACAGGTTGCTGACCGTTACAAACAACAAGGCAAGAAGAATTGGATTGTCGCAGCAACTGCGAGTCCAGGTTCAACCAAGAAAAATATTGAAGCCTTGAGAACAAGACTTGGCGTCGAACAAATATTTGTTGCTCATCGAAACGATTCCTTGCTCAAACCGTATGCTGTTGATATGAACATTGCAACCATACGCTTGATGCTTGACAGTACAACAGTATCGTTGTTGGAGCCTCTCGAAGCAGATCAGCTCAGCCAAACAGACGTTTTGCGACGTCAAGGTTTCCTCGCCCCGACGGAGCATATCACTGCTGGAATTATTGAAGAAGCAGCTCAACGAGCAAGCATTGCAACATCAAGACGTGACCCTCGCGGATACGATGCTGCAAAGCGAATCTCTGACGTCCGTAGGATGCATATGTTGCTCGATTTAATCAAAACCCAGGGAATTCGTTCTGCTCGTTCTTATCTTGAAAGAGCAGAAGAGGAAAGCAGAGACGGGGAGCGTTCGACGAGTCGATTCCTGAAAAAAACCGTCATTCACAATTTTAGATTGGCGGTAGAATCAATCGATGAATGTCATCCTAAAAGCCAGCAGGTCTCTACACTTGTAAGGAAGCATCTTGACGAATTCCCACAAGACAGAATTCTCATTTTTAGTGAATACAGAGACACTGTAAGTCACCTTGTAGAGGATCTTAATCTGATTCCAGGGGCAAATGTGGATCGATTCATTGGTCAAAGTAAGCGTGGGAAACGACAAGGTATGACCCAGAAGCAACAGTTGGAACAATTGGAACGGTTTCGTGCAGGAGACATCAATGTTCTCGTAGCAACTTCTGTTGGAGAAGAAGGATTGGATGTACCGTCTGCTTCGATGGTTCTCTTCTACGAGCCTGTTCCAAGCGCCATTCGTGCCATTCAACGGCGAGGAAGAACTGCTCGTCAAAGCAGCGGTTCTGTCCATGTTCTCGTCGCCAATAATACGAGAGATGTCTACGTTCTCCAAGCATCCCAAATCAAGGAAGCGAGAATGCACAGTGTTTTGGGACGAATGAGAGGAATTACCACATTGACTTCCGATCGAATTGAAGATGTTTCTATGCCTATGTTTTCGGTTCAAATTGAGGACAAAACGATTTCTGTGGGTGATTTCCTATCCTCTGAAATCGCCCGTAATAAATCTATAGAAAAGGATGAAGAGGCAGAAAAAGAAACCCTGAACGAATCGAATAAAGTGGATGAGGATAAATCAGCAGAAAAGAAAGTGTACACGCGTTCAAGAGGTCAAAAGAGTCTGTTTGAGTTTGGTTCTGAGGAAGTCTCAGACCCATGGAAACCGATCTTAGACGGTCGGGATGAAATCAACCGCCAATAATCTTGACACGGGTTCTTAGTTGAGCAAGACGATCTGGGAAATGACCAAATGCGAAAGCAACCAATTCCGCAAGGTGAATCACTGGCATGGTTGTGTCCTTTCCAGTAACCTTCCCTGCCTTTACTTGGTATGAGTCGAGGTTTGCATGAGAAATTGTGCAGGCACTAACCATCAGTTCAGCACCTGATTGCTTTGCATCCGAAAGGACTGCTGCAGTCATCCTCATGGCAGTCTTTTCATTGGTCAGAAGGCTTGGCGAACCCACACTTTGACACTTTGAATCATACTCTACAGGTGTGCCTCCTAGCGCCGTTATGAGATCTTCAAGATAACGAGGATTGAATGCATCATCTTCACTGCAGAATCCATCTCTTTGCATGTAAGGTCCGTAATATGCTGCAATATCCATTCCAAGTGGATTCAGAACAGCGGCCTTGATTTTGTCTAGGCCAATCTCTTCGATAAGAAGGTGAAGCAAATGACGAGACTTGGATTGACCCATGTATTCGATGTTTGAACTTCGAGCGATGAGATTGTTCAGTTGAGAGGCAAGCAGCGGATCTGCGGCCATTGTAGTAGCAGTATCGCAATGGATACTGTGGGAGGTGGCACACGAGGTCATAATGTCGAGACCTTTTTCTTCAGCGAGTGCAAGATTTCGTGCAGCAAGAGCATGTTGCAATCGAGGTGATGCTTGTCGAATGATGTTTCCACCATCAGATGTGGCTTTAGGCAACTCAACCAAATTGATTCCGAGCGTCTTACAGAGCGGTTGAATGCAATCTTCTACTTCCATCATTGCTCCTCGAGCAACGTTTCCGGGGTAGTATGCCACTTGCATGTTTTCACCTCAGAACCTCTGGTCGAGTTCATTGAACAAACTCACAACTTCGTGATGATCTTCGACTTTGGAATTGATCATGTTTGGAATCTTTCCAACGCCTGCTGGCGGGAGGAGAAGCGCTTGAAGACTGCGAATTGGAGGACCTCCTGTTCGAGTAAATCCGAGCATCATTCGTGCTGAAACACCAGAAAATACGTTTGAAACAAGTCCCAAAGGCCCCAATACTTGTCGATAAAGAGTGGTTTCATTCAACTTCCCAGACCACTTGACAGAGCGCCCATACCATTTGACAAGACGGCCATGGCGTCCGGCGTTCTTGTATTCGGTAAGAAGACGGCTACGTGCGCTGTTGAGAGTGTCTGCAACCATTGCACCAGAAAATCCATGTCGGGCGATTGAAGAAGGATCTGTTTCACTCCAAACTCCACCTTGTTCTTGCAATGTTGCAAGCAATTGTGACCGTTGTTTCATGGATGTACGAGGGTCGTTAATACGTACCCAGCGTTGCAAGTGAATACCTGGTCCAACATATGTTGAATCAAAGTCGACGGTATCGGACATTCCATGTGCGAGTAAATGACTCGAAACTGCGTTCATCTTGTGAAGCGAAAGGGCTGTTTCTGAGGCTAGGACACCAACTGCTTTCCCGCTGATAAGACGCTCTCCTTCACGAGGGTCTCCTTGGACCCATGGATTGGCTTTTGCTCTGTTTTCTTCAAAACGACGAGTATCGACAATCAAATCTCTGAGGATAGGGAAACCTGGCAGAGGTTCTATGCGCAATCGTCCGTTATTGACAACATCACCGACACGAGCTACGTCTGCTAGGACAATTCGTCCGTTAGCACGGACACCTGTTGTCGCTGTACCCGCAGTTGTTCCACGTCGGAATGCGAAGCTTCCGTCAACGTCGCGTTGGAAGTTAAGGAAGAGGTCTTCAAGGGATGCAGATGCTGGTACCATTGTAGCGATAACGTCCCATCCATTTTCACCTTGTGAAGGACAATAGCGGAAGAGTTCCAATTCTACGTGGATATCTGAATGGTCGACATGTCCTGGCGCAAAGTCGCCTTCAACAACATCATCGTCGTCAGAGGTTCCGTATGCAGCCATCTCATCGATCAGTTCCAACTGGAGTGTTCCTGATTCATCGACGCAGGCAATTCGAGGAAGTGCTTCGAGTACCCACTGAGTCCATGGCTCATCGAAGTCAACATCGCACATCTGTATAGGTTGAACGCTGTGTGCTCCAAGACTCGACAATTTGTTGTCCCAGTCAGTACCTGCTTTGCAGAATTCATCATAGGAAGTGTCTCCGATAGCACACACGGAATAATGCATGGCAGACAAGCCTGGTGCATCGGATTGAACGGATTGCCACAAATCCTCTGCATTATCTGGCATTTCTCCTTCACCCCATGTAGACGTAATGATGAGAAGTCGCTTAATCGAAGCAAGATTTGCCTTATCGTATCCATCCATATCAACGACGTTTGCATTGAGGCCATAATTCGATGCAAGTTTTGCTGTCTTTTCTGCTAAGCCTGCTGCGTTACCTGTTTGAGAACCGAAAAGAATGGTCAATGAACGGTCACCGCCGAGAACTGCGGTGAGTTCCTCTGATGCGGATCCACCTACTGCAACTGCTGCTGCCGGTGCGGCAATAGTTTCAACTGCCGGTGCTTCCGCAACTACTTCGGTTTCTGCACCATCGGAAACAAGTTCGAATTTGATGACTTCGACTGGACATGCTTCAGCAGCCTCGAGAATAATTTCCCCGTATTTTGCTCCTAAATCCCCAGAAAGTGGGCTCTTGCCTTCGTTTCGGTCAAATGCTCCGTCAACACGGACGGCAGCTAGAATCTGGGAGGTTTCGTCGTTTACATCAAACACTTCTGGACAGATGTCTTGACATGCATCACAGGTGATGCAGTCTTCTTCAATCCATACCTTTGCAACGACTGTCATTTCAAGACCCTCAAAGCGTCCGCTTCGCAGACAATTATGCCACCGAACATCGGCCTTTCAACCTTGCCACCCAACCACGGGCATTTCAGGCCTCTAAAATTGAGGCCGCTCACATGTGGAAGTCGCCGTCTCCGCCAAATCCATCAGCCATACTGACACCCTTGGAAGAGATGACGTCATCGATACGTAGAATCATAATTGCAGTTTCAGTAGCGGATTGAATCGCTTGTTCGACAACTCGCAATGGTTCCAATACGTTTCCATCTTTCATGTCAACAACGCCGCCTTCATAGACGTTGATACCTGCGTGAGAGGCTCCATCAGCGTGTGCTTTGCGCAGAGCGATGAGAGTTGTAACTGGGTCGAGACCAGCGTTTTCTGCAAGAGTTCTTGGAATGATCTCAAGTGCGGAAGCAAATGCTTCAATCGCCATTTGTTCTCTTCCACCAATGGTTTCCGCATAGGTACGTAGATCTCTGCTCAAAGCAGCCAGAACGCTGCCACCACCAGTGAGAACTGCGCCATCTTCCCATGCAACAGAAACAACTCCTACTGCATCGTCAAAAGCTCTTCGAATTTCATCGACAACGTGTTCAGTCCCACCTCTGAGCAGAACTGATACCGATTTAGCTTCTGGACAGCCTGTGATAAACGTCATGTCGCTTTCTCCAATCTTTCGCTCTTCAACACGAGCAGCATGACCTAAATCATCAGCAGATAAATCATCCATATTTGTGACAATTTGAGCACCTGTAGCCTTTGAAAGCGCCTCCATGTCTGATTTCTTTGCTCGTCGAATTGTAAAGACACCTGCCTTTGAAAGGTAATGTTGAGCAAGTTCGTCAATACCTTTCTGACAAATGAGAACATTTGCTCCAGAAGCAGTGATTTTGTCAACAAGACTGCGTATGTAATTCTCTTCTTCAGCAAGGAAAGATGCGAGTTGGTTTGGATCAGTAATCTGAATCTTCGCATCAACTTCAGTCTTCTTCACTTCAACAGCGGAGTTTACAAGAGCAATTCTAGCATCGTTAATGCTTCTTGGCATACCTGCATGCACTCTTTCTTTATCGAGTAGAATGCCGTCAATTAATGTGGAATCCTTGATTGAACCACCTTGACGCTTTTCGACCTTAATATCGCTAAGGTCAACAATTCGCTCACCCTCATCTACGACACCTACTGCATTGACTGCGCGAACACAGATATCGGCCATGAATGCCTTTACTGCTCCTGCAGACTTACCTGTAAGGGAGGTCTTGGCAACTTCAAGAAGGACTGCATCGTTATCATCTGTGGAGATGCCGTGCCCATCGAGTAAGGAAATCGCTTTCTCTGCTGCAAGCCTGAATCCTTCGCAGATGACTGTTGGATGTACATTTTGTTCGATGAGATCTTCTGAACGCTTGAGAAGTTCACCAGAGAGAACAACTGCGGAGGTTGTGCCATCGTAGCAATGCTGTTCTTGTGTTTTAGCAACCTCAATAATCATCTTAGCAGCAGGATGTTCAATATCCATTTCTTTCAGAATCGTAGCTCCATCGTTGGTGATGACAACATCGCCCATTGAATCCACGAGCATCTTATCCATTCCTTTTGGACCCAGAGTAGAGCGTACAGAATCCGCAACAGCCTTTGCTGCTGCAATATTATTCGATTGAGCACTGCGCCCACGAGTGCGTTGAGTTCCTTCTTTTAGAATGAAAATTGGTGCTTGTCCGTTACCATACATTGTATCACCTGCGAATCAAGGCGGGGTGCTGTGGGTCTTGAACCCTACGACAGACCTACCAACTACATTTGGCCATCAAGGTACTGTTGGCCATAATGTTTCCATTGTTCCTCAGTCCAGCCTGAAGGCAAGCCTTCAGCAGGGATTGGAGGGCCTTCAGATGCCACTGGTGCAACGCTAGGAGGTTCAGCAATTGGGGCTGCCGGACTTGGCGGAGGCGACATTGGGACTGTCGGAGCGGCCGCGACTGCTCCATAGGTGGCAGTTAGAGAATCCTCGTACATGAGATCGTCCCAGTCATCCATATCGTCATCTTTCTCAACGGTCGTCACAATCTTGAATGTCATAAAGCCAAGAACGCATACAACAACGAGGAATCCAGACCACAGAACAATGGTTTTGACAAGCTCTCCATCATCTTCGGAGGAGGCTCCATCGCCACCGTCCTTATCGGCTGATTGCTTGATGAGGTTAACCTGCAAATTTGTGGTTGGTGAATCCGCAACCGTAAGTGAGGTCGCATAAATCGAAAAGTCCACCATCAAGGAATCTTGTGGAAGATTGATGAGTGTAGCATCTGTGACTGTGATTTCAACTGTGACCATTCTTGATTGATCAGATGGGAGTGAGAAACTACGGTCGTTGTTGTTGATTCGAACACTTATGTAACTCGACCAGTTTCCATCGACTTTATCCATCGAGATCGTTTGAGTAGGCGAGACTGCAGGATTGAGTTTGTTCTTTACTTCGATGTCCATTGTGTAGACAAGGCTTGATTCAGACACATCGATTCGAGGAGGAGGAACCAAATCGATTGTTCCTTGTCGGCCTACGAGGTAGGTTGCCTCTCCTGTTTCAGAGATGGAAGGTTCGTTAACCGAAGTAGCGGTTAATCCCAAGGTTTGTGAGCCATCACTACCGTCAAGGAATCGGAATCGTACAATCGCATCAAACGTTTCACCAGAAGCAATAACAGGTGTCGTAGCGACCCCATCTATTGGCATTGGATCAATGATTTCTGCAACCATTCCTTGTGGTACTATTAATGAAATAGTGAAGCGGTCTTCTTTGTTACCATAATTTGTAATGGTGAATGAACGGTCACTGGTGTCCATTGAGCCGGGCAAGAACGATTGGTCAGAAGACTCGTCTGAGACAGTCAATGCAGCCGTATCAAGAATCTCGATGTTGATACGATGACTCACGGAAATCGAAGCGTCATCGACATTTGTTGCAATGACATCAACGTAGTAAAGTCCAGGGGATAATCCAACAGGCATTGGAAGTGTTAGAATAATCGTTGTTTCTCCATCCCATGCATCAAGAATTGATGTTGTTTCACCAGCAAGTTCAGCTGAAAGGAGGTATTTGTGAGGACCTCCGAGTGATAGAGCATATTGCTCATCATCGTTTCCGAGGTTGAGTAGGGAGAGATAGACTGTTTCTGGAACACCATCTGCAGCACTCTGGAACGACGATTCGTCAGAACTGATTGAGGCATCTCGCAAAATCGGAACTTCGATATTACGAGCAAGAACATCCGCTCCGAACAGAGAGGTACCGCATGAAGGGCAGGTTGCCCTAAGGTTAAACGAGATGACACCAGGTGTCGCGAGTGGATCTGCTGTCACATTAAGGAAAAGGTTCGTGACCTCAGCCTTCTCGAGAATGATCGGATTTGGAATCGCCACACCTGTTTCATCTTCGACAACGGCTGTCCAGCCACCAGTAGAAAAGGTTGGAGCAAGGAAGTAGGAAGCATCTCTGTTGCCTACGTTTTGGAGTCGAAGAGGAACCAAACCAGATTCACCAGGGAGCAATGTATCAGCCAAAAGCGGTGTTGTTGAAGTAAGCGAAACACCGTATTGTTCAGTGACTGCTAAGTTCATTGAAATTCGGCCTTTCTCACCTGCGTTGGTGCCCCCACTGTCAACAAACCATACTTGCCATGTTTGCTGTTGTACATCGGCACCAGCAGGAATGCTGATGTTTACCCATACGTCGATAGTTTCTCCCGCACCGATACTAGGAATGATAACTGGAGAGAAGAAATCGTTTGGATTTGGAGTTTCAACACGAATTGAAGGGAAACCAGGATCCATCCATGTCAAATTGCTGACATTGGAATATACTGAAACTGTAGCAGAGGAGTATCCATTGTTGGTAACCATGCACTTCAGCGCCACAGTGTTGGATGGAGGTGAGGAGTAACCTGTCTCAGGATTATCACAATCGAGACCCAATGTATAATCGGCTACCTTAGAGACTCCAAATTGAATGAAATCGTCGACGTGCATCCCTTCAGAAGCGCCGCTGTTGTCAGAGTGGAATAAGAGACCGATCGAGTAGGAGTTGCCTCCCATGAAGAGGTCCGTGTTTGCAAGACCTGGGATTTGAGCCCAATCGACTTGAGGGTCCCAGGAAACATTCGTCCATTGACCAGGTGCTTGACTAGGAGCGCCGTTGGAGAAGTTCCAAACCAGCGATTCCATCTTGTTGTTGTAGTTTCCAGAGCCTCTCCATAATTCGAAAGCTACTGTATCTCCACCAGCCATTTGACCCCATGTTTGGGCGTAGAATTGACTGGAGATGTATTCGCCAGCGAAGAATGTCTTTCGGCAAGTGTAGATTTGGTAGGTTTGTGTAAGTCCCGGATCGAGTTGCCCGAGAGCACCGCATTGCTGGGTTTGAGAAAAGAAAATATTGACGAGTCTGTCGTGAGCGCCAGATGGATATTCAGCTCCTGGGTTTGAATGACGCCAGTGGTCAGTACCAACTGGGCCGCCAGTATCCGATTGCCAACTGCCACCAGCAGTTGCATCGCCCCCATTGACTGGATAACGTCCAGAGATGAATGTTGGTGTATCAACTGCGAGAGTTGTTCCATCAAAGGAGTCCTTCATAACAGCAACTGGTACTGCTTGTTCTAGAATATCGTTCTCATTTCGGTCATCGCCTGAATAGAAAACACTCGCCCGAATGATAAGACCTCCAGTCAAATCATTTGTTGTTGTGTTGAGTATGGAATGAGCAACCATTGGCATCCAAGTGTATGAGCCAGTCTTTATTTGACCGCCAACTATCTCTTCTGTTGTCCAAGTATACGATTCTATTACAAATCCGATTGGATGAACAATCTCGATGGTCCCTGTTGCAGTTCGCCCGATTTGACTTGAACCAAGTCGTTGAATATCGACGCTGATTTCAATTTCATCACCCATCACGATATAATCGACTGTCGTCTGATCGGATTGAACCCATACATTCGCTGCTTCAGTCGCATTTCCGAGTGTAATCTTGGAGATACGGAAATCGTCATTTGTACCGCCACGACCAGAGGTTGCTTCAGCAGAATCCATTACCAGTATCGAAGCGGTTTGGAACAACATCAGAGAAATCAATAGCAATGGAATACTACGGCGCATAGTCATCAACATGCATCCCAAACATTGGCAACATATGAAGATGGCCGTTGTTTGCTCTCTCCAGTTAGGAGCGATGTTCTTCAGAGATGAGACCACTAATCGTGGGCTGGTCAAATGGAGGAGGCGAGTCATCATCATTGGAGAGAAGAGTATTGTCGAAGTCTGGCAAATCCAATGGCACCTCATCGGGCAAGGAGGGAAGAGTTGGAGAAGAGACGCTGGCAACAGCGTCGACTGTTGTTGGTGTCGCAGAGGCCATCGCAGACAAGCCAGCTGCGGCGTCTTGTCCGCGTGAAGCGACACCCGCTGCTGCCGCAACTGCGAGTGTAGCAGTAGTTGAAACGGCTGCTGTCGTTACTTTCCCCAGAAGTCCAAAATCGGGTGAATCCATTGAATCATACCGTGAAATGACATCATCCTTTGGCTTCAACCATTCAGGTGGGCTGCCTGAACCTCCTCCTAGAACAGCTAACGTCGTGAATGCTGCAAGCGGCATGACGGCAAGTGCAGTGAGCAAATCGAGGAAACTCGTCTCAGGGACTACGGCGTCCCCGAGAACTGATTGGAAGACATTTGCTTCGAATGTTATTGTCATCTCGACATCATGACCCATCCATCCCATCACAACAAGACTTGCAAAGCGTCCCATAAGCCAGAGAACAAGAATAGGTGCAAGCCATGATAATTTCGTCATAGAGATGAGCCATCTGCGCGTAAACGTTGCCACACCGACGTATTTCCTGCAAAATTTCGGGAATGAACGCATTGCAAACATCAACCCGATGACATAGAGGAGAATTGCAAGTTCGAGGCGACGATCGAGCCCTACGACCGATTCTGGAACCATCATAACCAACGTTAGCGGGACGGTTACCAACATTATTTGGAACGGAACTGCAAGCAGGAGAAGACCACCATGCGTAGAGATAAGCGAATGTCCACGCATCATTCTTTGATTGACTAGAGTCGAGAGAGCCCCATGTGGAGAGGCTGCGAAACCTTCTCTGGATCTACGAAGACTCGAGGCAGACCGCCCTCCTCTAGAAAGGCCAAACGATGCAAGCCAGCCGCCTCGTTCAACAACCCATAGTGGACGATATCCGCCCATTAACAATGCTAAACAAAGAGCGAGCATACCGTAGGCCATTGATGCCATAACAATCCATGGAACCATTTCTTGTTGGAAAGAGACCGTTAGATTGCGATTGCTCATATCTACCAAAAAGAGGTACGTGATAGAAAAAGCGGCCATCGGTGTCAGGAAAATTTGGCAAAATACAACCAATGTCAACCAGATACGAGCGGTGAGGGGCCCTCTGTCACTATTACGCCCCATACAACGGATTGAATCCATTGCTTAGACAAAGGTTCCCATTGATTTTATGCAAAAAACCCTACTTTTCAGGTGATTCTGACATCACCATCGGACGACCTTCACTAATCCAGAGACGTATCCAACCACGCAAGAAACCATCTTTCCGATTCCTCCCTAGATCAGGACGTCGCATTTCATGCAATTTTTTTGAGCAAGAAGCACATCGTACATCTTCAATTCTCCATTCTGGAGCGGGTGAAGAGCAGCATGATTCATCTGAGTTGCATCGATTCATAATCAGTTGAAGATTCTGTGCCATCTCAAGAGTGCATGGCAACGTTGGTCCGCCGAGTAAGGATTGAGCTCTTGATAGAACCGTCCATCCACCTGCCAAAAATAAGCCATATCCGAAGGGGGCTTGCCCTCCAACGAGACACATATATCCAATCAAGAGCGGCAGAATCGTGGTCCATGTGCCCAAACGGTGAAATCGACGCATGTGGAGAACTCTTTGTGTTAAACGAGGCGAAAGAGGAATTGGTTCAGGATGTTCTGGGAATATTTTATTGAAACCAGGACGTCGACTTAAGACCATAAAAGGCACTCTCGGCATCAAGTGACCAATCAGAAACCCAAGTATGAAAAATGAAATTGCTCCAATCATCAAAAATCACCATCATTGGGATAACAAGCGATGAAGTGTTCCTTCGACAATGTCCATTCCCTTTGCAATATCTTCTTGAGAAATCGTAAATGCAAACCGGAGATGGCCCTCTCCAGAGGGTCCAAAGGCAGTGCCTGGTGAACAAAGGACACCATCGCGTAAAAGTTCCATTGCAAGTTCTTCACTCGTAAAACCAGGGACAGTGATCTTAGGGAACACATAGATGGAGCCTTTTGGACGATGGCATTCAACACCCGGCATTGAATTTAATCGATCAACTATAAGATTACAACGTGCGTGAAACTCTTTCGAGAGAATATCTGGATAATCTGATGCGTGCTCCATGGCTGCCAAAACGGCATGCTGCATTGCATCATTTGAGCAGGCCGTAATGTAATATTGCATTTTTATGACCTGTTTCATCGCTTCCAAATTTGAAGAAAGTATGTAACCAATCCTCCATCCAGTCATCGCAAATGTTTTCGAAAACGAATTGATGAGCATTACCTTGTCATAATCGGTTCCAAAGAAGGAGACGTGTTCTGAATCGAAGACAATTCGGTCATATACTTCATCGGTAAGAATCCATAGGTTGTGACGTTTTGCAAAGTCAAGGAGTTCGTCTCGTTGCTTTACACTAAGCGTACCTCCAGTTGGATTTGAAGGGAAATTGTATAGAATAGCCACCGTGTTTTCATCAACACGCTGTTCTAAGTCTTCGATTGTCGGAACAAATGCATTGTCGAAAAGGCAGGGGTAAAACCTACTTTCACCCCCACACAACGTCACATCTGGACCATAGAGTGGGAAGTATGGTTCTGGCAATAATACGTTTTTACCAGGATCTACAATTGTGAGAAAAAGATTCAGCAGTGCATTTGTTCCAGACATCGTAATGCAGACATTGTTTTCATCAACATCAGAGTCAAGATGGTTCCATGTCTCTGCAATCTTTGAGCGAAGAGCGGGTAGTCCTGCGGTCGTAGTGTATTTATTTCGCCCGTCGAGCATTGCTTGATGGAAGGCCTCAATCGCAAGTGCAGGTGGTTGGAAATCTGGTTCTCCAAGACCAAAACTAATGACGTCATCCCCAGCCAAATCGAACATCTTGCGTACACCAGTAGGCTGTATCGCTAGAGCTCTTTTGCTGAAGTCGCTCATGAGGAATTCCCCGTTTCCTTTGCATCTCCAGAGGTGACAAGAATGGCATCTTTAACCTCGTTTTCAGGCATTAAATCAGATGGAAATGACATGCTTGTTTCGCTGAAATCATTATCGTCACCGCTGAAAAGCATGAACATAGCAAGGATGATTAGTGCTGTTGCTAAAACGATCATAACGAGTTCCTTGCCGCCGAAACTGGTGTCTTCAAGTGATCCTGAAGAATCTCCGAGTACTGTGACAGATACTGGGAGTGATTGAACTCCCTCAGAGTTTAGCGCACGGATTTCAATGGTTCGATTTCCATCCTCTAGCGAACCTGTATCCAGAGAAATGGTCCAATTGAAACGTGCAAATGCTCCCATTGTAACAGCATCTTCATCGAAGGTCGCAGACATCCATTGGCCATTATCAATTCTGTATTCAACAGCAGAGACTGCTCCAGTTTGACCCCATGCCAATCCAGAAATTGTAGCAACACCATTTGAGGAATTGGAATCAAGAACGTGGACTTGGGTTGTAACGTCAACAGCTCCGTTGAGGTCTTTCTGTTTGAAATCAATAGCCATTGAGACTGCTGCATATGCATCAACCATACCGAATCCAAAATCACGATTCCAAAATGGATCGACTTCTGGAGCAGAAGCTTCTCCGCGACGCTCCGCTGTAAGTTTCAGTATTTCTTTGACTTCAGCAGGAGACAAATCTGGATTTGTTTCAAGCATGAGTGCAATAATTCCAGATACGGAAGGTGTTGCATACGAAGTTCCAGACCCACGGCCAGTGTAACCGTTATCGCTAGCATCGCCTCCAAAGAAATTACTGCAGCCACTAGAGGTGATGCATCCTTCCGCTTGAATGATGTTCGTACCCGGAGCGGTAATTTCAGGCTTGAGTTCGTTCAATGGGTTTCCGTCCCCATTGTCTCTGCGAGGTCCACGCGAAGAGTATCCAGCAATTGTATCATCTTCTCGATCAACCGTGTTCTTATCGTCTGTTGCACCCACTGTTATGGACAAGTCAGATGAACCCATACCAGACAAACCATCGTTGTCTGGGCCATCATTTCCTGCAGCAACACTGACGACAATTCCAGCGAGCATAGCATCATCAAGAATGCGGCTATGCATGTCTGAACCATCTGAACCACCAGCCTCGTGGGAAGTAATTCCCCAGGATAAGGAAATGATGTCGATTCCATATTCGCTTTCATCAGCACCTGCCCATGCATCGTCCTTGTGGTCAATAATCCATTGAAGACCATTCATTGCAGATTCATAAAATTCTTGAGAGAGTAAATAATTCTCAAATGGACCTGCTCCTGCATCTGTTCCAATTCGAACGTCGACAAGCGCAGCATCAGGTGCAGCCCCGTAAAAATCAGTTTGCTCGCCGTTGGCATCTAGACCAGTAGCAGCAGCCATACCCATGCATGCGGTACCGTGTTGGTGTCCATCGTCTGGATCAAAACTCCCATCTTCGACTCTTCCACCAGATGCAACACAGGTAGGATCGCTGTGAACAAAACAAACTGCATCATATCCTGCTACGAATTTTTCATTCAAACCAGGATGTTCATTGTCAACACCTGTGTCGACCATGGCAATAACAACCCCATCACCTGAAACACCGAGGTCCCAAGCACCTGGGTAGAGCGCAGAGGTTTTTGCTTTCACCGCTGGAGTTTGAATATCTCCGTAAAGATGAATTTCACCGTATCGCTCGACCATAACCACGTCTTGTAAGTCAGCCAATTGGTAAATCAGAGACGTGTTGACAACTCCCAGAAGAACAGCATCGACAGATTCAATGACATCAACCACATTCATTCCAAGTGCTGAAAGGTCATTCAAATGAGCATCAGTCACATCAGTGCTGTAGGATAAGCCAATACCTGTTGGGATTGTCAGTGTTTGAAGAGAATCGTGAATTTTATTTCGATCTAAATCCAAAGATGTTCGATCCCACCATGGACCTTGGTCGATTATCCAACCGTAACCATCTTGCTCAGGAATGTCAAGAGTCTGGCCTTCAGGGAGATACTGCACGCCATTATCGAGAATCTGTTTCTCTTGAGATGGAATTGAAAGGGAGCCAATTAGCGGCCCCATAAGGACCATTAAACACAGCATGGCTCCTAATTGGCGTGTTTGCATGTTATCACCGAATGAGTTCCTTCGCATGAATATTCGGTTTAATTGAGTGTGGTGGGGGCAGAGGGATTTGAACCCCCCCTAGCGGGTTTCTTCTGACTTCGGCATTCGTGAAAAGGCTTCAGTTCTCGGTTCTCACGGGTCGGCGCTCCAATTGTTCA
>JBMZTB010000037.1:0-15684 GCA_049623485.1 Candidatus Poseidoniaceae archaeon | reverse complement strand
GATCAATAACGGTGATAAAGAAACCCTCAATCTAAACACATCAAAAAAGCGTCCTATACTCATCTCATTTACGCTCGTTGGACTGCTTCTTGCAGGAATTGCTGGATATTTTGTCTATGATTATTATTCAGAGCCCGACTTCTATGGGGAGGTCTATTGGGCTGATTCTGGACATGGATATCTGTTTGAAGAAGATCAAATGAAGGAAGTATATCCATTGGTGAATGGTGATTGTTCAGCATGGTACGACGAATTCTTGGAATTTACATATGTTGAAGAGAATGGATTCTGCACAAGAATAATGGCCGTTTCAAATTATCAAACAGAATTTTTGAATGGCAATGAGTATGAAATATGTTCAAATGGCGATTTCGGAAAGTTCTGTGCTGAAGTGTATGTTCTACCAGAAGGAATCGTTTACAAGAGCCTTCTATCATGTGAAATTATGATTAATGGGATTGGGTCCTCTTCAGTGACTCCTGAGGTTTATGAATCACATATTCCAAGTTTGATTATCAACGGCAATATACGATTTGGTGTCGATGATCCATGGACAAATAAATTTCTTCGTATTGCTGAAGACATTTACGCCGAGATGAATGGTTTGGATTGTTCTTTCCCTCAATTTGAATCCACCGCTCCTCGCGTACTATTCGGAACAAGTGAAACCACTAGCAATGGTTCTGTAGGAGATCCTCTGTTTGGATTGGTTGTTGAGGCGACAGAATCCAAGGTTCCATATTCGGATGTTCAATTCTTCATTTCATCAGCAACTGGTAACTTCGAGTGTAACTTGATCACAAGGGTGTTTATCCCACTCGATTCAGAGGGCAATGGAAGTTGGGTGAATGTAGGTGACGAGGATAGTGCTTGTGTTGTTCTGCTCTATGATTTTGAAGATGATGATGAATGGTATCCACACCTCTCTGTAGGAGATTTTTTAGTTGTTGAACAGGTAAATAATCAGATATGTGCAGAATCATGCGACTATATGGTGAATATTCAATATCAAGAACAATCTCTCAGAACTTTAGAACTGACAATTCCATATCAATCTTAAAGAGGAATTATTCGTCATTAACCGATACAATAGGATTTCCATCAGCATCCGTCCAACTCAGATCCTCGGATTCCTCAGTGGACTCAGCTTCTTCTTCAACTACACTTTCTACTTCGTCCTTGTGTACTTCTTCAGTCTCGATGTACTCTTTTTCTTCAGTCTCGACATACTCTTTTTGCTGTAATCGACGTGAACTTAATGCGACAAAGGCTCCCAATCCAACAACAATAGCTACGATGATTGCATACAGGAGGACAGGAAGCTCCTCAACCTCTTCAGCGGTTGTCCATGACACTTCAGTTGAGGTTTGACCTGCCTCCTCAGAAATTAAATGACTCACTGGTTCAAGGACATCTGGATAAAGGAATTTACAGTTCAATGATGTTGCTTCATCGGTGTAATGCCACCATGTAATTGGCACAACCTTTGATTCTCCTGGTGCAACTTCCCAATTGCCTGTGTTTGCTGTTGTGTCAGCTTCTTCTCCATTCGTGTAACATCGAACATTCGGATTTGCAGGCACAGTGCCAGTGTTTGAAATCGTGATCATAGCATAGTGAGTTTTTCCAGTACTTGCAGTTACTGAATCTGGTTCAATTTTATCAATACTCAGTGATGGGTATGTGATATTGACAAATCCAGTTGCAGTTTTTGGGGCTGCTGCATCTGCGATAAAGTCGCCCCAGTTTGATTCAACAGTGATCTTGATTGTCCCTGCTTCTTGATTGTATTCTCCTGAACCGTCAACCCATTCTACGATTCTCTTATTTTCACTTGTTCCGATGTCAACAAACCAAGTGTCTTGGTCTGCCTCGCCATTGATGACTGTATTGATTGTATTGCTATTATAGCCAATTCCAGTTGCAACAACCGTTGCAATTTGTGCGTTGACGCGTATCTCTCTCTTGGAAAGAAGTCGAATCCATGCGTCAGTATAACCACCAGTACCAGTTGTTCCCTCATAGTCAATTGTGCCTTGGTCATGTACGATGATATCTTCATCTGTTCTCGAACCTAAAATGATTGAATTGTTGACTCCGATGTGGGTTTGATCTGCGACATTAATTGGGCCACTACCTACAAGAGATGAATCATTAAAGTGACAAAGATGTTCACAACTGATGTTTGCACCCATCAATGTCGAATCCTTTGAAACAAGAGTTCCGTGATTGAAGATGTGATAGGATGCTTGATTCCACGAGAGTGTCCCTCCGCTTTGTGTAAGTTCATCAGCAGAAATCGTTAACAGTTCAGCGTTTGAATGAAAAATTTCGACGTGAGTGATTCCAAACGGAAGAGGATAATAGGTATCGACTTCGATTGAAAACTCATCAGTTAAGTCAACAGTTGTCTCAAATGAAGCCCCAGTAATTTCGTTGTTTCTGGTTCCATCGATTGTCAAATTGAGATAGGCTTGCTCAGGGACGTTTATGCTGAAATAGAGGGTCATTACAGCCTCAGTATCTGCGATATTTTCGTCAATAGTGATGTTGGTATTATCAATAATAAGAAGGGTGGATGCTGAAGATTGCCCTGTTAATATTGCATTATCAAGATTGAGTGTGCCGCCTTCTTCGACTGTAATTGTCGAATCAGTAGCGATTTCAGATTCACCTGTCCAAGTAAGCACACCTCCGCTTGCAACAACAACATCTCCATTGAAATTGCCACCGTTCCATGTTTGGGAATCCGAGATGGTTGTTGTTGTGCCGTTTACAGGCGGGGATGCTAGTGTCACTGATGCAAAAAGAATGGGAATCATCATTAAAATTGTCAATAGGCTTGCTGTTCGCATGGTTCATCCACGATGTATTGAATCATCAATGCTTTGCCTGCATCAATAAGGAACATCTTTCCATCCAATGGCATATCCTATCAGATTAAACCCACGGTGAAGTACGGGTGTGATGACAATTATTGCTAACATAGGGTAGATGAGTTCACCTGAGGCCAGGAGCGATCCTCCCAAAAAGAGTTGACCCCAAAGAAAGACCATGATAGCGAAAGGCAGTGTGTCGAGCAGTGGTGCTTTCGATGAAACATCTCCTTCTCGCTTTAATCCTTGACGGCGCTTGAAGAAGGAACCTGTCAAATCACCAAATAAGCAAGCAAATCCAAGAAACGATCCCAATATGTAGGCTGCAACCCAATCGTTTCCGATAGAAAACCACGCATCCTCGGAACCAATAATTGGGCTTGCGAAAATTGCGGCACCATCAAATTCTGTTCCAACAATGGCTAATTGTAGTACACATAGCAAACCAGCGGTGAGTGACCCTCCGATGAGTCCGTTCCAGGTTTTCCCATCACCAAGCATTCGATTGCCATCTTTTAGCGACCTTCCACCATCGATTGGCCAAGGCCCATAACCTGTTTTTGGAAGCCATTTGCCCCACATCATTGCAAAGGTGTTCGCAATAAATCCTGGCAAGTAAAGCCAGAGAGTCATCAAGACGAGAGAAAGAAAACCGAGGTCTGTAGCTGCATCAACGTTGCTCATGAAGGATTGGATTTCAATAAAGCACATGAAGCCTCTTGTTGTGAGCACCCTTTTGCGGTTGAATTATCAGCCTTGATAGGTTGCGTGGAGTTATGGGAAAGTCAGTCCTTATCGTAGGAGGCGGTGGAAGAGAGCATGCTCTTTGCAGGTCGCTTTTTCAATCAAAATCCATCGGTGATGTACATGTTACGCCTGGAAATGCTGGAACCATGAATTATGCTACAAATCATTTGATATCGGCATCAGACATTCCTGGTCTTGTCGATTTATCCCAAAGATTAGGAGTCGATTTTGTCGTTGTTGGTCCAGAAGCACCGTTATGCGATTCGTTAGCAGATCTGCTTCTTGAGCATGGTATTCCATGTTTTGGACCTCAAGCACTTCATGCTGAACTTGAAGGATCCAAGCGCTTTGCTAAGGAAGCCATGCGTCGTGCCAATGTCCCTACTGCTGATTATCTTGTCCTTGATTCTTCGAGCGATATTGACTCTGCTCTCGATTCTTATTCAAACGATCCTTGGGTGATTAAAAGAGATGTTCTTGCTGGTGGGAAAGGAGTTGTGGTTACAACGAATTATCAAGAAGCCATTGAATTCATTCAAGATTCAATAGAATCTGATGGGCATGTTTTGTTGGAGTCTTTTTTACCCGGTGAAGAAGCGAGCATGCTGGTTGTAATGGATGCCTCTGGATTTATTTGTTTGCCTCCAAGTCAAGATCATAAAAGAGTCTGGGATGGGGATAAGGGATTGAATACTGGTGGAATGGGGGCGTATTGTCCTGCACCTGTCGTAACAGAGACAATCCATCAAAAAGTCCTAGAACGAATCGTCAAGCCAATGCATGAAAGTCTGTCTGGAATGGATGTCCCGTACCGTGGTGTTCTCTATGTTGGGTTGATGATTGATGAACACGGAGATCCATATGTTGTTGAATTCAATGTTCGGTTTGGGGATCCAGAATGTCAAGTAACTCTTCCTCTCATCGCATCTGATGTAGGGGAATTGTTGTTTGCGGCTGCTACAGATTCGTTAGAGCATCACACTATCTCATTCCACGATATGCACTGTCTAACTGTGGTTCTTGCTGCGGAAGGATATCCTCAATCTGCCATCAAGGGGCGAGTCATTTTAGGGGCAGAGATTGGTGATGATACTGATGATGCATGGGTCAGTCATGCAGGTACGGGAAGAGATGATTCTCAGCAACTCATTTCAACCGGAGGAAGAGTTCTTGCTACGACAGCAATTGCTACCTCTTTGAGGGAAGCAAGGGCACGTTCCTACCAGCGATTACAAACAATTTCTTTGCAAGGTTCTCATCACAGATCGGACATCGGTCATCGAGCTTTATGATACAAAAAAAATCTCATTGTGTTGCTTGAATTTGAAGCCTTATTCACAGTAGGGATTAAAAGAGGGTCTAAAGTGGGCGAAGTGCTCCAGCATTGCTGCTGTCGAGCAATCCTCTGAGGGAAAAAAATGGAAAAGGTATCAAAGACCTCGCAAAGGCCTGTTTTTGGTTGGCTTATCGCCCCACTTGCTGTGCTTATTGCAATACTAGCAAACTACGTCGACGGACTTATGTCGATCGACGTTGAATTGAACAACGATGCGATGATGCCAATCATCGCCACTGGTGTAGCAGGATTACTTGCTGTAACACCTCGTGTCCTTCGTGAACTAGGTAACCTTCCAGATTCAATGACAGAAACAAGAATCTCCCTCGCTATGTTTGTCATTTCTCTTGTCGGTTCAGGACTGATCGAGCAATACATCGATTCGTTCACAGGCTTCACGTTCTTCGTCGTCACCTTTGTTGGGTATCTACTCGATGCACGCGGGCGACATGAATGGATGACCATGCTCACCTTCGCAGGTGTTGGGGTGCATTCAGCAATGGATATCACTGCTGCAGTTTCAGTAGCGGGGTATCTCCCAAGCGAGTATCTCTTCCCTAACGGCCAAACATTTGATGTAGATTCATTCCAGAAAACGGCTCTTGGATTCGTCTTCTTTACCTGGTTGACAATCTTCCCGATTCTCGGACTCGCAATAGGTGTTGCAGGACGTGGATTATTGAGCCCTGCAGCCGAGAAAGGATGGTTTGCTTATGGAACAGTTAAGGAAGGTGCATGGAACCGAAATGCACTTCCACTTCAAATTGCGCTTGTTATTTGGGCTGCTGCCCACATGCTCACAATCTGGCATTTCGACCAAGGCTCTGTCGCAGACAGACTCAAACTCGGCGGGCTTGCAGGAGTTGAGGCAAACGGATACGCAGGATATTGGCCAGCACTTCTAACAGGTATTGTAGCCATCATCGTTTCTGGTATGGTTGCAGAACGTTGGTTAACTCGTGCAATGACAATCTCTTCACTGTGGATGTTGTATCTCGTTGGTTCCTGGTACGAATCAGGGTTCTGGACTAATGAAAGCTTCAATGATTCTTGGTCTCCTCTAATTTGGCTTGCTATCACCTTCTTCATCGGTGTCGCAATCTCAATGATTGGTAATCACGATAAATACGGTGGCTGGACAAATCGAGAAGAGCACCGCCCTAGTGGTGCGCGTGAATTCTGGAATGCACACTGGGCCTCATTGCTTACAGCAGTAGCATTCATTGTTGGGCTTGTGATTCGAATACAGTGGTATGCTGTTCCTTCGATGTACGCAGCAGGAACAGAAGGTTTCGATATGACTGGTGGTTCTGACCCTTGGTACATGAAACGTGTTGTCGATTACATTCTTGCACAGAACGCTCATCTTGTCTTTGACGCAGATCGATCCTATCCAATCGGTGGAATCAATCCTCGACCACCTTTGTTTTCCTGGAGCCTAGCTCTTGGTGCTATGGCGCTCCAACCATTCGTTGGTGAAGCCAATGCAGTTTGGTGGAGTATGCTTGCTCTTCCTGCTATTTACGGTGCTCTTACAATTCTTCCAGTCGCAACCATTGCAAAGGATCACTTCGGAAAAGCAACTGGAGTTATCGCAGCTTGGTTAATCGCTTTCATGCCTGCTCACGTAACCCACTCAACATGGGGATTGGCAGATCACGATTCGTTCGTTATGCTTTTCATTGCGATTGGATTCATGTTCTATCTGCGTGCTGTCAAGTACGCAGGTTCTGAAAGGCTTGTTCGAACCACTTCGATTCACCCTCTGGATATGCTTCGTGCAATGGGTGCAGTTGCTCAACAGAGAAAGTACGCTATGTCAAACGCAGTTTTGGCAGGTGTTGCATTCGGAGCGGCCAGTCTTGGATGGAAAGGGTTCGTCGTTGGACCTGCAATTCTCTTCCTCGCATATGCTTCTCAAGTTGCATTGAACATGTTCCGTAGAAGAGATTCAACAATCCTCAGCACACTCTTTTTGACCATGCTAATGACAAATTTGCTGATTGCTCTTCCGTTCTACGCACATCCGCAAATGAACCTCGTGCTCGATGGCACAGGATTGCAACCATTCCTGTACATTCTGTTCTTCACAATAGTCATCATGTACATCACAACCGGATTTAGAGACAAGCCATGGTTGCTTGTTCTAGGCACTCTTGCTACAGGAGCAACCATCTTCTTTGCAATTCTCTACGTCTTGAAACTCACCGACTTAAGCAACGCCTGGGATGTTCTATTCACTGGAAGCGGATATTTCACAAAGACAAAGATTTTCGGAACAGTTGCTGAAGCAAATGCTCCTGATCGAGGATATATGTTTGCAAGTTTCGGACCTATTGTGTTTGTCCTTGCATTGGTTGTTGGACTGATCTGTCTATGGAAGACATTCAGTCAACGAAGTCAGATTTCGCTTGTATTTGGGATTTGGATTTTTGCTGCATCTTACATGTCATGGACTGCTGCTCGTTTCCTCTTCAATGCAACTCCAGTTGTCGCCATCATGGGTGCAGCAGGAATTGTTGGATTGTGGAAGTGGGCAAATTGGGACGGACTTGTTCGAACTTGGAAACGAGCTGGAATACGAACGCCTTCTGACCGTATTGCTGGGGCAAGAAAAGCAGTTTGGAGAACACCTACGTTCTCTGCAGTTCTTCTTGTGCTGATTATGCTCACAGGTCAACAATTGACCTATGGTCTTGATTCCGCAATTCCGAGTAACTCTCCTGCTGAGGGAGACCTAGACGAAGATTTCTACTATACCATACCTGATATCATGCGCTGGGATGACCTTGGTGTCTCTATTCTTGATAGCCGTGACTACGAAGCATTTGGTGGGCGCTCTTACCTAGGTTCCTTCGGAAGCGGATTTAATGGCATACATTGGAATGAAGCATTCGAATGGCTAGCTGAACAAGATGCCAATGAATCTTATTCTGATCGACCTGCGTTCGTTTCATGGTGGGATTATGGTTTCCAAGCCTTGAACTCAGGAGAACATCCATCTGTTTCCGACAACTTCCAAAGCGGTATTCCAGCATCAGGTAATATGCTTCTGGCTCGAAGTCAAACCGATTTGGTGGCCATGTTTATTCAACACCTTGCCGTTGGAGATATTTCTTACAACATCAACAACGGTGATGGTGACCGTGCCTTTACCCCTGGATTCGAAAATCGATTATCTAGGTACTTGAACGATGCTCAAATGGATGAAATCAACCTCATCATGACGCAATCTGGAAAGGATATTGATCAAATGGCTGATGTTGTTGCTGACCACTCATATGAGGTCTTCAAGAGCAAGGGTGACACTTACATGGCTCGAGGATTCCCTCTAGACTCAAACGGAATCCCTGACAAAACGCTCGATTATCACTATCGTGTTTGGTCTGGTGGCGAAATTATTCCTTGTGACAGTACCTTTAGCGAATACTGTTACAATGGGGATTTCATCAGCGAACAATCCGCAAACAGTACATTTAGTAACAATGCGGATGTAAGCGAAGAGGTCGTTAATTCGGTTACACATTACACATTCGATGAATACTGGTACACCTCGGATCTTGTCGAAGAGTACACTTCCGTTGCGACAGGTATTCACCGTGCAAACTCTCACATTGCAATGACTGTCCAGCTCTTAACAAACGGATTGTCTGAAGAACAAATCATCGACCTATACACCGACATCATCAACATGGATGGTTACGAAGTGCAAGATTACCAAGGCGCTCCAGGTGAAACAATTACTCGTAATCACGAAATCCGATATTTCGCTGTGGACGACAAATTGTATCCACGTGCTGGTCGATACAACTCTGATTCTGGCTACAATGGTGGTCGTCCTCTCGGTATCTTTGGCGCCCCTACAATCCTTTCAGGACAAGATTTCAACACATTCACAAGTGAAGTGTATGAAACAATCCGTGGCGATGATCCAATCCGTGAATTGTCCCGTGAGGAAGTGGATGCTGCAATGCTCAAGGATGTACTTGATCAACAATCTGGTGCAGACATCGATCCGCTTCAAGTTGACGATATCAGAGTAGACCATCTACCTGAATTCTTTGATACAATGCTCGCCCGTTCCTATGTGGGCTACGGAGCTTCAACTCTTGGTGCAGATGCTGGATCTACAAATCCACAGCCGAAGCAACAACTTCTCTCTACCGATAGAGGCACAAACTTCCTTCAACAAGCATACCCGCTTCCAGGTGCAATGATGAATCACTTTGTCATTGCAAATTGGTACAGTCCAAACGAAACATCAATTGTATTAAATCAAGCACGAACAGGTGTCGATATTTATGCAAATGCTGATGTTAAGATTATGAAGTACTATTCAGGTGCTGAAATTGAAGGAACAGTGTACATGGAAAACGAAGAAATTGGTTTGCCAAATACTCGAATTCTAATTGAAAGAGATGCATTCTCTGGAGAGGATGCCATTGACGGCGATGATGATACCTATTGGATTCCTATTGGATTCACAGACACTGATGAAAACGGGGATTGGAGTTTTATTGCTCCTGCAGGCCGAATTCGAGTGAGTGCTTTCGCAGGTATTTATGATGATACCGAAGCGATTCAAACAGTTCAAAGCGGTGAATACCAGAGTGGTCTGGGCGATTTATTGACAGATGTCAACACTGAACGTGATGTCTATGCAATCACCGCTATTCTGGGACAAGTTGCAAACATGACTTGGCTTGGAGAATCCACACTCAACGTCACGGGTGCACAAGCAGATCGTTTGGAAGACGTCACTGAAGAAATGAACATTGAAGTCGAAGGTAGCGGAGTATCCGGTACCGTCGATTGGTCTGGCTATGGCGATTTCGCTGGAGAGCCTCTGGTTGAAACTGATTTCATTCTAAGAAACATTTGGTCTATGACTGAGAACTACACATTGACCACAACCAACGGTTCTTTCGATAGCGAGGAATCACGAGTTCTACAAGGAACTGGTGAAGTGACCTTCTCCGATGTTGGCAGTTTCACAAGCGAAGGTGTTGCACTTGCTTACAACTTTACAGGTAATTTCACACGTGAAATTGGTGATAATCGTGTTTTCTCAGGAAATGGAACATGGGTTGGAATAGGTACGCTTGAAGCATCATGGTTAACTCATGATAACCAATCACTGCCTTGTGGTGAGAATGAAACCATGCCTGCCAATGCGTCCTTGTGTCTCCTTTCAACTGGTACAGAGTTCTCAACATATCTTCTCGATGGAGAGGTTGAGGCAAACGGACGATTGACATCAGAAGGTGTCAGCACCCTCAAGAAGGAACTTGTTGGTGAGACATTCGAAGGAACAGGATCATTCGATGGTATAGGTACTCTCAACGGAACTGGCCTATTCATAGGTCCTGGATTCTTTAGTGGAGATCTTGTAAGCCCTGGTTCATTCTACATGACCGGGATTTTGCCAGGTATTTACAATATGATTGCAGTTATGCCAAACGGCAGAGAAATCCTCCTGCCTGATCCAGTTACTGTCGGTCTTGAGCCAACATATGATCTTGCAATGACACTCCCTGCATCTCAGATATCCGATACCCTGTTGACCATGGATGGAGACGTTCTGGCGAACCAAAACCTCGAACTGATTGATGTTGAACTTGGCGAGGATTCTCTGATATCACTCACTTCGGATGACGATGGAAATGTATCGTATGGTCCAATCACATCTGGATTCTACTATCTGAGAGTTGACCTTGATGAAGATGGCTTCTACGAAATGAATCAAACGATTCAAGTCTTTGACGATCCAATGAACATCACCTTTGACCTCGGCGTACCTCAGATGTATGACGTAACTGTCACACTCAACGGGCCTGCTGGATTTGATGTATCCAATCGAGCTGTGAACTTCACCGATCCTCTTGGATTACTACCTCTTGACATGGTGTCTGATGAGAACGGTGTCGTTGTCATTGAACTGCCTGTTGGAGAATGGGAAATCAGTGATAGTTCAGATGAGGATTACATTCTGATTGAAGAATTCTCAGTCGTTGATGGAGATGTAGTCCTTGACTTGACGTACTCTACTTCAGTCTGGGTCAACGGTTCAATCGATGCCCCGAACATTGCAGGATTCACTTACGAGGAATGGCTTGCTCTTCCTGATGAGCAGAAATTGTACGAGAACGCGAGTTCAGTGCCTGTTCGTTTCCATGGAAACAACCTCGAGTTTACTGCAGTAACTGATCAATTTGGAGAATTTAGTCAACGACTTCCATCTGGATTGACGTTCAATATTAACGCAGCCAGTTCAGTTTCTGCATTCTCTGCAGGCGGTCTCGTGACCGTTGTTGAAGAAATGGCACCACTGGATGTAATGATTCTAGCACCAACAGTGGACGTTGTTGGAACTGTGCATCTTTTCGATAACCAAACTTCTTGGAATCAAGATATCCCCGAATACGAACCTGTAGAAATTTATGCTACATCTGAAGACGGTGTAATCTGGAAGACTCTTACAGATGCTTCTGGTGTGTTCCAAACTCAGTTGTTGAATGGAACTTGGTCTTTCACCATCCCAGATGCAGCATACAATGCTGAAACAGTGACTGATTACCAAGTAATTGTCGCTGATGGAATGAATCCTGAACCAGTTGAATTGATCACAAATCCAGCCAACAGCACGGTTGTTCTCAACGTCTTCACAGACCTTGGAGACAGTGTCTTTGAGAATGGAACTGCGATTCGTCCAGATATTCAATTGATTCCAGTTTCCGAGATTGGCGAGCAAGTTAACCTTACTTCCGCTGATTATTCACAAGACGGTATCGTTGAAGTTGAACTAAGCCCAGGTATCTATGCAATCCAAACAAAGCATCTTGATGCTGCGGATGAAAATGCATCGGATGCGAGCCTTGAATTCAACGGAGTTCTCGATGTTATTGCTATTGGACTCAGTGGCCCAGAAGAAGCCATTATTGTTCCAATCGTAGATGAATGGAGAGTTACAGGTACGATTTCATGGATGAATGGTTCTGCAATGGTCGAAAACATACTTCTTGCATCCGCTGATGGAACAGGATATGTTCCATTGAACGTTGATGCAAACGGAACTTTCGCTGAATATGTCCCAACAGGAGACTATGTGGTTGTCGTAGCACCTATGCTCAATGGTGATGGTGTTATGGAATCATTGCGAATGCCGATCACAGTAGATTCAGATGCTTCACAGCGTATCGATCTCGACATGAGTATGATCGAAACCGTCGAGGTCACACTCACACTCATCGAATCTGGTACCAATGAGACATTGTTCGGAAAGGAAATTGTCTTGGTGAGCCATGATGGTTTCGGTAACATCACAATGAACCCAACCGATGCTGATGGCAATGCCACGCAACTGCTGATGCCTGGTACATGGAGTCTCTACATGAACGAGACTGCTGCACAACGTGTTTGGTCAATTGATACATCAAGCGCTCCAGAGTCGTTCACTGAAAACACAAGCTTGGGAATGGTCTATGCTGATCTTGAAGTCGAAATCGGTGGAAAAGCATTCTGGGATGTCGATGAAGACGACATTGGAGATGCGAATGAAGGCGTAGAAGGTGCGGAGGTAACCATCCAAGGAGGAAGTATTGATACAGTCATCCAAACCAACGATAACGGAGTTTGGAGCCTCTATGTGCCAATTCTTGAGAATTACACCGTTTCTGTCGCAAAGGATGGATTCGGTGTTGTCAGCTATGATGACAACAATTCAGGATTCTACGTCGTTGGAGGCGAGCCTCTCTCACAAGATATTGAAATGGCTGCTGCACAAGTAACCGTTACGGGAAGTGTCACAGATATCCTTGATTCAGATCGTCTTGATGGCGCTAGCATTGTTCTTTACGGAACCTCAGAAAACCAAGAAGAACTGATTGAAGTTAGCGGTACATTCGCAGATGATGAATTAACCTTCACCCAATCTCTCGAGCCTGGGCAATGGGTTGTTGTGGTTTCTGAAGCAGACGCTCCGTTTAATGGCGGTGGAATTGCAATCGGCATTCTTGATGCTGCTGTACAAGATGGTGGCACTATTGACCTCGTTATGAGCAAGGGTGGCTGGATTGATATCAACACTGAATTCACTTCATTCAACTTGCAACCATACAACGCAGGTACAGAAAACTCTGATTCTCCAGTTCAATCTGTTGTGGAAGTTGAAGTTGATCTTGGTGAAGGACAGGTATGGAACCTGCCTCTTAACTCAGATGGTACGCTTGAAGTCTTGCTTCCATCTGGTTCAGCCTCGTTCTCTTCTGAATTCTCAACAGTTCAAAGAGACTTAACCATGAACTACAGTTCAGGAGTCTCGATTGAGAACGGAGATGAAGGTCGAACTTCGATTATGCTTTCATACAACAGAAAGACCAACAGTGATCTTACACTCGACGTGAGCAATGTTGTGAATGCGACAGGTCTTACAAACGAAAACAGAGAGATGACGGCTACGCTTCTAGGTGACGATGATGCAAATTACTCAACGATTGAATTTGATGTTCTAGCAACATACGAAGGAACAGAAATAATGGATACTTTCGCAGTTACTGGTACTGTAACCGTTTCACCAGACCAAGATGATTGGAGTCTTGAATTCTACAATGGCAGTGCATGGGTTGATACAATTGATCTTGCACTTGGAATTGGTGATGTTGATGCAAATGCGACAATGGATGGAACAGTGAAAGCAAGAATCACCCTTCCATCTGTAGAAGATGCTTGGCATCTCGATGATGGACACAGTTTGAACATCCGTTTGATGGCCGATACAGGTGACATGACTGAAGTTTCAATCAATGTGGCAGTTCCACAATACTTCGGATTCAACACAACCGAGGTTACAGAAACTGTAGGTGTATCTCCTGGTGGATCGACCACCGCTGGATTAACCATCAATAACAACGGAAATGGTGATGATTCATTTACTTACGAAGTACTTGACAATCTTCCAGATGGCTGGACAATAGCTCCAATGGACGGTGTTACTACCATTGCAAAGGATAACTTGCGAGATTTGGCATTTACCGTTTCTTCTGATGCAACATTCGAAACTGGTGAAGTGTTCATGACTGTTCGAATTACCAGTGAAAATGGTGAATATCAAGATGTTGAAATCACAATTGAGTCTGCAAGAATTTCATTATCTTTCGACGATGATAAAACCCTGTCGAGAAGCAATAGCTTCGCAGATGTAGACCCGAATAATGTCGTGATTGTTATTGAAAACTCTGGATTGCGTACAGCAAGTGAAGTGACAGTCTTCCTAAAACCTTCAGGTGGAGAAGAGGTTAACCTAACGCTGTCTGTTCCTGCTCTTGGATCACAGGATTTCGAATTCTCGTTACCTGCAGCATCTCAGGGAATTCTACCATTTGATGTTCGAGTAGAAGTAAGTGGCGATGATGCGAACTTCACAACTGGCGATCTGCCAAGCGAGGACTTCAGAATTGAATACAACGTGCAAGGTTCTGATGAGAAAGAGAGTTCATTCATTCTTATTGCAATTATAGCATTGATTTTCATTATCCTGTATTTCGGTGTCAAGGCGGCAAAATCCCGTGGCGGCTCAGGTACTCGATTCTGACGCGCTAGAAGACAAGGTTTGATACCATAAGAGCCCCCATCTAGGTGGGAGGATGATGGAGGAACTTCAAGGAATAGAGTTGCTCCCTGAGCCAGGTGAGCCCAGAATTCTTTCTGCGATTGACCCTAGTACACGAGGTTTCCAAGATCAATGGAGAGCTGAAGTAACTGGTTGGGCCCCTGTCATCCCTGAGGCAGTATCAATTCGGCCAAGAAGAATGTTTTCTGTTCTTTCTGGTGCAGCCATTGCTTTGGTAATGGCACTAATCGTTGTTCTTTGGCAATCTGACCTTCTTCTGTTAGAATTGCCTCCACCTTCTTCAGAGTGGGCCTTTGAAAATACGAACATTCGTGATTTACAAGAAGACGGTCTTACTGGAGATGATGTAAGACTCTGCATGGTTGATACCGGTATCTCGCTGACTCATTCCGCTCTTTCAGGAACGACAGTGGAATTCAAGGATTTTGTAGGAAGTGAAATCTCTCCAATTGATTATGGTTCAATTTCACACGGGACGCTCATGGCGGGACTTCTCATTTCTTCAGGATATCAAGACGGTATTGCACAAGGAATTACGCTTGGTATGGCCGCTGCTTTAAGCGCAGATGGTGATGAAAATACTGGTTCTGAATCTAGAGTTGCGTCCGCAATCCGTTGGTGTATTTTTGACTTTGAAGCCGATATCATTTCGCTTTCATTAGGAGGCGATCAAAATCAAGAAGCTTCAAGAGAAGGCGAAACCGTTTCTGCTACTCGGCAAGCTATCGATCTCGGAATCTATGTGGTTGCTGCAGCAGGCAATGATGGAGGTTCATCAGATGATGGTTATGTTAGCGCTCCTGGCAACGTCCCCCTAGCCATTACAGTCGGCGCTTCAGATCGCTTCAACGAAGTGTGGCCAAAATCATCATCAGGAGAACAAGTTGATTCAGACGGTAACTTGCGACAATATCCCAATCAAAAACCAGAACTAACTGCTCCAGGCGTTTCCATTGTGTCAACTGGAATGAACGACGAATGGTATTCTTCCAGTGGGACTTCTGATGCTACGGTATTCGTAGCTGGATCACTTGCGTTAATCCTTGAACAACATCCCGAATTAAAGCGAACCAATGAATCTGGAACCGGTTGTATTG
>JBMZTB010000036.1:0-15763 GCA_049623485.1 Candidatus Poseidoniaceae archaeon | reverse complement strand
ATTCTGCACTGCTTCTTACAAAGATGCTGGGCAACTGAGAGCACGTTTCCGTCGACGAGGTGAGGCCACACTTCGGCCTTATGAACAATTATCAGAAGATGATACGATTTTGTTTGGAGCTATTCCAACGGAACCTAAAGATGCCCGAGATGATGTAGAAGAAATCCGTTCCACTCTCGCAATCGATTCTGCATGGATCCGTTATGATGCTCAAACTCAGCGTATTGAAATGCCCGTGAGCATCGCTGAAGAACTTGCAGAAATTCTATCGGTTCCTGTTCTCATGGTAGAGGTTCATCCAACACATGAACGACTTGAGGTTTCTATTGTCCATTTGAATGAATATCGTTGATAGGGAAAGGACTATATCTCTTCAAATACGATATCAAAATATGAAAAAGATAGCTGTTATACTTGCTCTCACAATGATGCTTGCTGGATGTACTGAATTGTTGGATGACTCCGATGAATCCACAACTTACTCAAATCAAGATTTAGATGGCGTTTACCATGGCATAATGCTAAGCGTGCGAATAGAAATGAATTCAGATGATTCATTTACAGCCTACCTCTTGGAAATGCGTGATTGCTTTGAATCGGCTGATGAAGCTAATGAAGAACTCCTTGAATCAGGTAATGAAAATGTAGTGGCTTACGATATGTGTGTATATGAAGAGATACCTTTAGTTGATTCATTTGAAATTCAAACAACAGGCGTCCTCTCATCACAATCAGGGATTCCATACATCTCTCTCGAGGTAACTTCTACAAATTCAGTTTTTACTTGTGATGCTGGGGATGAAATCCCTGGTGAGTGGGTTAATGATGGTGAAGAAGACTGCGCAGAAGGCGAAGATGAAGCCGTGGGCGCTGAAGATAATATCGTCGTTTTAGAAGGTGAAGAAGAATCACTTTCGATGTATGTTGCTGCTGATGGCAATGGAGCAATGATGTATCCCGGTGAAGAGAGTTTTTCAGAAAATGGCTTTCCTTGTCTTACGATGAACAAAACACCACAATATTCCTTGATGATGGAAGCGGTTGAACTGATGATGCTCTATGAGGAAGATGGGGGTGAAATTGATTTGGAAGATTTTTCCACTATCCCTTCAAGTGTTATCGATTTATTTGCACCATTCGATGAAAGTTTTTCAAACAACATCATTTCTTCCCTCGTTCCAGAATGTGATGGCGTGACATTCTCACAATCGAGTTTGCTTTTCTATATCTGGGCTACAAGCCTTGCAGAAGGAAACACTGATCCAGGATTAGTGCTGTATGATTTCGATGTCTCTGGTGCCAGTTCCAGTCCTTCATCTGCTTCAAATGAAGTCTTAGTTGAAGTGGTAATGAATTCAGGGGATGATTTGAATTGGGCGCAAGTCAACTTGCTATTGTCAGTCAATGACGGTGCTTACATGCAATGCACAACACCGGGGGAAACAAGTGGGACGAGTTGCCACCTTTCAGACGACGGTGACCAAGTTTGGGGCCTCGGTGAAACCGTTACATTGAGTGAAGGGACTGACGATTTGTGTGATGGATCTTCAACATGCTTGGTTCAAGTAAAAATCATTAATTCTATGGATGGTAAAACCCTTTTTGAATCCAACCAAGTACAGGTTGGTAATTGATGAATGCATCCATTAGATTCATTTGTATCCAGTATTTCGAAATCACATGGGCCTCCTCCAACAAGCGGATTGGGACGTTTTCAAACGTTCTGAAACATGGAAGGCTTTCGGCATTGCCGTGATTATGTTTGGAACAATTGCATTTGCAGGTCTAACCCTGTTTGATAGTTTTGACGAAATATTCGAATCTGATGCAGACCCAGCTCCTATTCCGCATATTATCATCGATTCACTAAATAGAACCGGCATTGAATCAGTTATTGCAGATGAAAATGGACAAATTAACCTAACATCTCTGAGGGGAGATGTGATTATTCTCGACTTGATGGCTCATGACTGCTCTCAATGTCATGCTGTTCAAGAACATCTAGAGGATAAAATGGATTATTGGCGTGAAATTTCTGAAGAAAACGGGGTCGGTTTTCACATCGTTGCATATGGGGCTTGGTACAGTGAAGGACTAGATTATTTGAACACTTCAACTCCACCAGAGGCGGATTTGAAAACACCGTATGTTGTTCCAAAATATCCTACAGGCCTTGGTTCAACCAATGCCGCCATCCTCGCCGATGGTTCTACGACTGACCCAGTGCGTCTCTTCACTACGGCTGGAACAGGTCAGATCCCTGTTGTGATGGTAATCGATGTAGAAGGATATATTGTCGAACGCCAAGCCACCGGTTCTCCAATTAATGGGTGGGGCGAATTTGATGGAGCTGTAGAAGATGCTCTTACAGGGGACCCAGATGTCACCTTCTCGAGTCGTCTTGCTTGGGAAGAGCCATCCACTTCATTTGTGGCGGTATTTGTCCTCGGAATGATTCTTTCGATTCTTGTCTACTTCTCACCATGTGCATTCCCTGTGTTGCCTGGATTCATTTCGTATTATCTCAGTCTTGGTGCGAGAGAAGATGAACTCATTGAGGAAGGGAAACTGAAGACGAAGATGCCATCCTCATGGGTGATTGGTACACTTGCAGGATTGGGAATGTGGACCTTCTTCATTCTCATTGGCCTCCTTGCATTTGCAATGGGTGAGGCCTTTGCGAAATCAGGATTAATTCATTACATCGCCATTGGTATCGCATTGCTTCTTGTGATTCTTGGTGCGATTATGCTCCTTGGAATCACTTCGCATTTACTTGGTTTCGTCCAAAAACTGGTTGACCGATGGTCGACAACTGAAATGGATGAAACATTCACGCCACGCAGGAACATGTATCTCTACGGAATAGGTTATGCTGCTGCATCCATTGATTGTACTGCTGCTGCTGTCCTTCCATTCGTAATCTTCCTGGGAACTCTAGGGACTTCCGCTGTCATTTCAGGATTGAGTGGATTAATGATTGGTCTATTGGTTCTGATGATTCTTGTTACAGTACTTGTCGGTCTTGGCCGTCAAGTGATGATTAATTTCCTAAGACGAATGACTGGTATGATCAAACTCGTAGGCTCTTGGATGATGATTATGGCAGGTGTTGGCTTGACTATCTATCTGACACAACCCGAAGTTGTCTCAGCAGTTTTCGCTTGAAGTTTATTCGCTTTCCATTGAATGGAATTCGCTCCATTCAATAATTCGGTCTCCAATAATAGCCGCTTCCTCATGGTCATGTGTCACGTGTATTGCAGGAATATTTTTCGATTTCAATGTCGCCCGTATTTCTCCTGCCAATTGCCGTCTTACGTTCAGATCAAGAGATGATAAGGGCTCATCGAGAAGAAGTAATTCAGGATTTGTAAGCAAGGCTCTTGCAAGAACAACACGTTGAGCTTCTCCACCAGACAGTGTTTCAATGGTTTGATTTTTCATTGCATAGATGCCCATGTCTTTCATGATTTCATTGACTTCTTCCATATTACGATGTTTTTTCTTTCTGTATGCAAAGAGTATGTTTCCAAGGACATCTTTGTGAGGGAATAACACAGGTCGTTGGAAAAGCATGCCGATATTTCTCTCCTCAGGTGGGAGGGAATTCAGGTCTCTTCCATTGAGGCAAATTGAACCTTGATCTGGTTTCACAAAACCAGCGATTGCTCGAAGCAATGTTGTCTTTCCACATCCACTTGGGCCAAGAATCACAAGAATCTCTCCTTCAGCCAAAGTGAGATTACACCTTGAAACTAAGACATGTTCATCATAAGATAATGTGAGTGATTGAATTTCGATTGACATTAGAATCCTCCTCCCTGGTGTTCCCTAAACCGTTCAGTGATGACAAAGAGAACAAATGTTACCATCATTAGAAGTGAAGCAGTAGCCATGGCTACTGGTTCAACAAGTTGGAAATATTTTGGTCGAGCCATCAACTGGTCAACCAATATTGGCAAGGTGTCCCAAGAGCCTGAACGTAAAAGAATCCAAGATGCTCCGAATTCACCCAATGAAAAGGCAATCGAAAGAGTGGCAGCAACCACAAGAGAACTTTTCATCAAAGGAATTCGAACCCTTATGAATCGCTGGTATTGTGAATAACCAAGCATAGCAGCTGTCTCATCGTAACTTGAATCCAAACTCCTCAGTGCGGGCAAAATGATTCGAATGACGAAGGGTGTTGTAAGCATTGCATGTGGGATGATTGGGAGTCCGTACCATTGGAAGAGTTCTGGCCAAACTTTCAGTACACCGAGCAATACACCTAGGCCTACCATCACTCCTGAGAGTGCCAAAGGGAGCATGGAAAGTAAATCAATGATTATTGCAGTTTTCTTCTTGCCTCTTGTTTCAAAAGTATGGATTGAGGAAGCAACAGCATAGCCTAGAAGAAGTGATACACTCATACAGGCAAGTGCATATACAATCGAATTTGATAATGCCTCTACTGCTGAGACATAAGTCAAATCACCAGTAAGGGCAATGTCCCAGGCTTCAGTACTCCAACGAAACGATTCGTTTGTACGATCTCTTATCCTAACCGAGGAGAGCAACATAGAACCCAATGGTGCGAGTGCGAATAACAGAGCGGAAGAAACCCCTATTCGTGCAAACAGGGATGGCTTTCCTGCAGTCTTTCTCGCAAAATATTCAGAGACAACATCATTTGAGATGGATTGTTTTTGCTGCCAATAACCTGCTAGACCAAGTGCGAAAAGCAGGATTATTCCTTGTAATGTTGCTCCGCCAAGAACCAGTAGACTCGCTTCTGTTCTGTAATTATGAATCCCTGCAGCTCCACCTTCGACTGCCATCAATGCTTCGAGAGTCCACATGTTTGGGGCAAGCCATCGAACCAAGGCAAATGAGGTGAATGAAAATATGAATGCGAAAAGAAAAGCAGAACCGATTGAAGTTCGCAACATTGGCCACCAAAAATATCTCGCCCTGTTGAATCGTGTTTTCCCTATAGGCAGTAAGCGAATCGATTCTTCAAATCGTGGAGGGATTGTTGCGATTTTTGGTTCAACAAAACGAATGACAAGGGCGAGATTAAACCAAGCATGGGCGAGGAGTAAGGCTATGATGTGGCCAGAGTTTTCAATTCCAGTTGCATTGGATAACCATCCAATAAATCCAGTTTCAAATCTCAGATCTATTCCAAGAGATTCAATCGGCCCTCCTGTTTTGAAAAGAGCAAGAAATCCCATCGCTGCAACGATAGTTGGGGTCACAAAGGGAAGGGTCAATGCTGCTCTGATGATGTTCAGGTGCTTCCATTGATGTCTTCCAAGCCACCATGCGATAGGTAAGCCGATCGCAATGGTAAGTGTTGCAGAAAGGAATGCTTGAATGAATGAGAAGTAGAGCGCTTCACTTCCTAATGGATGATCTGGTAACGAAAAAATTGCAGTGAATGGGTCTTTCCCTGTGACATCAATCAATCGTTGAATTGCTAGATATATTGGGATGAGAATGAATCCCAAGTATACGAAAATCGGTACACTTCGGATACTGCGTAACGTCATGATTTCAACTCAGATTGAGTCTGTAGAATCTCGCCATTCATCAAGCCAATTCTCCATTTCCTGTCCGATACGATCCATCTCAATAGTTGATGGCTGAGTTGGAACAGGGCTGTGATATCTGTAACCGTTCATTTCAGGGAGGTCTTTGCCTTCAAGAACAGAATACATCAGATTATTCTCAGGCATGTTCGTGTTAACCTCGTTACTAAGTAAGAATTCAATGAATGCATTTGCTGCATTGGTCGCTCCTCCTCCGTTAACAAGTGCTGCATATTCCACTTGAGAAAAGGAAGCAAAATCAATTTCTACAGCTGCTGAAATCGTTGAATTTTCACCATAATATGCTTCTACGCCAGGAGAGTGACAGTATGAAACTGTAAGCCACGCATCACCGATGTGACCATCATTCCAAATTCCATAGCCTCCGGTGTAATGGGTTTCGTATGCTTCAGTCCATCCGCTTGTGAAAATGGCATCATTTTCAGCCATTTCAGTCCACCAATCAAAGGCGGTCATATCGCTAGATTGTTGTTCGAAATAGTCGATGGTTGCAACCATAAACGCTCTTCCTGGAGAGGATGTGACTGGGCTAGGAAATGCAGTCCTTCCCTTCCATTCAGGCATTGTTAATTCTTCGAGTGAGGATGGGAAGGAGATATTATTCTCACTCAATGCTTGCGTGTCTGCATTTAGACAGATGTAACCTTGATCAAAAGGAACTGCTTTATTCCCGCTATACGGTGCTGTGGCCTTAGAATCGAGGTTTGGAATCTCTGCATTATGTTCTGCTAGTAAATCAAATTGAAACGCAGTTTGCAGATATGTGTTGTCGAGTCCGAGCGCTAGATCAGCCTGTGGGTTGTCTTTTGTGAGTAAAAGGTGTTCGAGAATACCTCCAGCATCATCTGTTCGAATCATCTCAACTTGAACACCAGTTTGATTCGTAAATTCATTGAGGACATCATCCGTAATCGCAATAATATCGTATGTGACAATTGTAAGGACGCAATCATCTCCCGTATCCTCACCATCATTGCATTTGAGTTCTTCATTAGAAGTTCCAAGGCATCCACTTAAGGAGAGGCTTAGCATCAACAATGAAACAACCACGTGGAGTTTCAGTTCGACCCCTCCAAAGCATGAATCAGATTGTGACATCGATCAACGACTTCGAGTGGATTGGTTGCAAGGACATAGAGAGAAGGCTCCCAACCAAAATCTCCGATGTCTAAAATCGCATCGATGCTGCCGCTCATTTCTTCAATGCCGTCTCTATCGGCGTCTGCAAGGGTCCATCCAAGTTGATCACAAGCGTCTCGAACAGCATCAATATCAGTTCCGTCATGATCGCCAGGGGGTCGTATGTTAATGATTGAGTTCTTACTTTCATCCATTTTACGAACGTCCAGTAGTATTCTCGCTAGGGTTTTTGACGAACCAAATTCAGGCCGGCTATGTGTTCGTAACACGTCTCCAACAGCAGTGACCTTGCCTGGAATTGAAGCAACTTCATCTGTTGTTGTTGCTGATTCCATACATGAGGCAATGTTCAAACCAACTTGAGGCAGAACTGGTAAAATCAATTTTGAATCGAGTCGACTAATAGCCCATTCGAGTCGGCGAATCATTGCTTGCTCCTTTTGGTTTGCTTCCAAATCCATTCCAGTAAACGTTTTATCATACCGGAGAACTTGATTATTGCCAAATTGAAATTCGATAACGAATCGTTGACGAAGTAGAGTTTCATCTGGGCCAATCGAAATTAACCCCGATGCAATCTCCTTTGCCCATCCGTCAACAGTGAGCGAATCAGCAGAACCCGGTAAATCTAAAATTGGTTTTTGATACTGGCGAGAAACAGTGCTTTGCGTGGTGCCTAACATAGCTGCTATGTCCATCTGAGACCAACCCTGTGATCGCAATTCGCGTGATAATTGCATGTGTAATCTTGTGAGCCACTTGTCTCCGTTCTCTCCTAGCATAACACTACGAAAAGGAACGGGTTATTCAATCTATTTATTGAATGATGCGTTATGCATAAATTGAATACGTTTACGATTCAACAGGGACGTTCAAAGACCCCATGGGACACCATTACTCCCATGGGAGCTGAGGAATTTCTTGATGAAGTCTTATTTCGTGTCAAAAATTTCTTGAATTCATCTCAAAAAGATGATGTCATCCGCAGCGGTTTATCACATAATTCCCTTAGTAAAACAATGGATCTCAAACTTCCACTGGAAGGTCATGGACTTGAAGCAGCCCTCGATGATATCGATTCCGTTCTTCGCCATTCAGTTCACACAACTGCTCCTGGTTTCATGAATCCATTATGGGGTGGTTTATCGATCGCCTCGATTGCTGGAGAATTAGTTACTGCTGCTACAAACACTGCCATGTATACCTACGAAATTGCACCAGTTGCTACGTTGATTGAATCAGCCATCATTACACGAATGGGTGAACTAGCTGGATTTCCAGAACCTAAGGGGACCTTGACCACTGGCGGGTCGAATGGGAATTTGCTCGGGTTGTTGTGTGCGAGGCAATCTATGGACCAGAAATCCTCGTCGCTTGGTTTTGATGGTAGGAAATCTGTTGTTTTTGTCTCAGAAGAGGCTCATTATTCATATAACATAGCAGCCAATGTAATTGGCATAGGCATTATGAATTTAATCAAAGTACGATGCGATGAGGATGGGAGGATGCGTCCAGATTGTTTGGAGGAAGAGATTCAGAGAGCATTGAAGTCTGGACAACGACCCTTTGCAGTATTGGCAACAAGTGGTTCAACAGTCAGAGGCGCTTTTGACCCTCTTCGTTCACTCGCTGAAATTTCTCACCGGTACAATCTTTGGATGCACGTTGATGCTGCATGGGGAGGGGCTTGTCTGCTTTCTAATCAGTATCGTTCGTTGATGGATGGCCTTGATCTTGCAGACAGCTTTTGCTGGGATGCTCATAAAATGATGGGCATACCATTAATTTGCTCTGCATTTGTCGTCAAGGATGGAAACATTTTGCGCCAAATTTGCGAGACTGGTGCAATGCAAGCACACTATCTGTACCATAGTGAAGGCGAAGATGTTGATTTAGGGCGTTACTCACTGCAATGTGGTCGAAGAAATGATGCTCTAAAGTTATGGCTAGCATGGCGAGAGATTGGTGATGCTGGTTGGGCATCGATGGTCGATAACTTCATGGAACTTGCAACCTATCTTGAACTGAAAGTAGAAGCGACACCAGAACTGGAAATGGCTTCATCACGAATGTGGACCAATGTTTGTTTCCGTTACGTTGGAAATACTGAGTCAGAAGAACTCAATCAACTCAATGCAGAGTTACGTCTCAGACTGTTGCAAGATGGACGATTTATGGTTAGTCGAAGTACGATTGATGGAAACATTATCCTTCGTTCGGTTATTGCAAATAACCAGATCACTGAACAAACTCTTGATTCCTATATCGATAGGGTTGTGGAATTAGGTAGGGATATCGAAAGGGGTCTTCCCTATCAGTAATGATAGAAACGAAACTTTGAGAACTAAAAAGGAGTAGACTAGGTATGGCCAGTAATGAACCAGTTCGAACAGCTCTTTACGAGGAACATAAAGCAATGGGCGGAAATCTGGTTGATTTTCATGGGTTTGAATTACCTATATGGTATTCAAACATTAAGTCCGAACACATCGCAACACGTGAAGGTGCAGGAATCTTTGATGTATCGCACATGGGCACATTTCGTTTCTCTGGCGAACGTGTTCTGGAATGGCTTCAATCATGTGCAACACAGAATGTGACTGGAATCTCGCCTGGCAGATGTGCATACACCCATTTTCTTGATCATGATGGATTCATTATCGATGACATGATTTTCGCAGTCGTTTCTGAGACAGAGGTTCTTGGAGTACCGAACGCCTCGATGATTGATGTCATGTGGACATGGTTCCACGAACTCAATCCAGAACAGATGGGTGTCACTTTAGAAAATCTCTCGCCTTCGATATCCATCATTGCTCTCCAAGGTCCAACAAGCAAAGAGATGCTGAACGCTGCCTTTGGTGAAGGTCAACATGTTGGTCGTTTCAGATGGAATGCACTTTCAGAAAACAATCTTGGAGTCACAGGATGGATACAAGGAACAGGTTATACTGGGGAAGCAGGTTATGAGATATTTGTTCCAAACGAAGATGTTGCAACCGTGTGGAGAGCTCTTGCAGATGCAGGAGCCACACCAGTTGGACTGGGTGCGAGAGATACATTGCGACTGGAAAAGGGGTACCTTCTCTCGGGAGTGGACTTCCTATGGCCTGGCCTAGATGATGGTTCACACACTTTTTTGGCAAGGGATTCTTGGGAAACCAACGTGCCGTTTGGCTTAGATCTTAGCCATGAGTTTACAGGTAAATCTCGAGTAGTTTCACATTCAGATTCTGACGCACGATGGTGGGGCATCAAGTATCTTGAACGAGGTCCATTGCCTCGGCCAGGGAAAAGTGTCACAACGCTGGATGGTTTAGTCATCGGCGAACTTACTTCTGGGGCACCTTCACCTTCTTTGGGAAATACAGGCATCGGGATTGGTTATATTTCTGGTGTTAAGGAGGGTGACGAAGTCTTGATTGCAGCAAGTCCAAGGTCGTCTGTAAAAGCCGTAATTGTGCGGCCACCATTCATCTGAAACAGATTTGAAATCCTGATGGCTCAATGACGAATATTATGAGCGCTACGCGATTGGTTCAGCACACCTGCGGAGGTGCTTTTCAATGGTCGACCAACTCCCGAATCTAGGACGAGAAAAAGAAATGCTTCAAGAAATGGGTTTCGACTCGATTGATGCGTTGTTTGCGGATGTTCCTGTTGGAGTTCGTATGAACGAAGATCTTCCTCTCCCTGATGCTCAAAGTGAAGAAGAACTCCTTGCTGATGCAAAGCGACTTCTAGGGTCGAATGTTGCTCTGGGCGAGAAGGTGTCCTTCCTTGGAGCAGGTTTGTATCGTAACTTCGTTCCATCTAGTGTTTTTCAGTTGATCACTCGGGGTGAATTTCTCACCTCCTATACGCCATATCAACCCGAAGTATCTCAAGGAATGTTGCAAGCAATGTGGGAATTCCAGTCGCTTATCTCGGAACTGATTGCTATGCCTGTAACAAATCTCTCGCTCTATGACGGGTCAACCGCAGCTGCTGAAGCCATTACATGCGCTGTCCGTGTTCACAATCGGAAGGCCGAGCAGAAAAACACAGTTTACATCTCTGAGCTCACGCCTCCTGACAGATGTTCAGTCATCCACAACTACTGCCAAGGTGCTGGTATCGAAATTAAGAAACTAAGACATCATGAAAACGGTCTTATCAATCTCGATGATGTTTCTGCTGCTGCAGGGTCTTGTGCAGTTTATGTCGAACAGCCAAATCCACTGGGGATCATTGATGGTGGCTATCCGAAGTTGAAGGAGCTCATCGGAGAGCATACTGCTCTGATTGTAGCCATTCAACCAATCTCACTAGGACTTGTTGAGGCACCAGGAAACTACGGAGCAGACATTGTTGTCGGAGAAGGCCAACCTCTAGGAAGTCCAATTACAGCAGGAGGTCCAATTTACGGAATTTTTGGATGTACCAAGCCATACCTACGTCTAATGCCAGGTCGAATTGTTGGAAGAAGCATCGATGTTGATGGGAAAGAAGCATACTGCCTAACTCTCTCAACCCGTGAGCAACATATTCGACGACATCGTGCAACATCGAACATATGTACAAACGAGACACTTATCGCTTTAATGGGGGCAATGCACATGTCCCTTCTGGGCCCAGAAGGCCTTGAAGAACTGGCGATACGAAACATGGCCGCATGTACGTATGCGAAACAAAAACTCGCATCGATTCCAGGATTATCAATTGTTCACGAACAACAATCACATTTCAATGAGTTTGCAATTGAAGTTCCAGATACTGGTAAAAATTGCTTGACATATTTGGAAGAAAATGGAATTATTGGAGGATTTGACCTCTCTTGGTGGTATCCTGAGCAATCAAATCGTTTGTTACTCACATTTACGGACCAGACATCAAGTGATGACATCGAGCGACTTTCTGTAAGTCTTGAATCATGGGCAAAGGAGGTGGCAGCATGAGTCATCTTTTCGATCACCACGGTGCTCCAGGTAAGGGGTACGCTCAACCTAAACCGCTCCTAGATCGGTCCAAATTATCTCTTCCTGAGAATCTGGTTCGAAAGAATCTCCCAAGATGGCCAAGACTCTCTGAGCCTGAAATGGTCCGCCATTACACATGGCTTTCCAAGAGAAACTTTGGAATTGATACTGGGTTTTACCCTCTTGGGTCCTGCACAATGAAGCATAATCCACGTGTGAATGAAGTGATTGCTCAACTTCCAGGTATCGCCGATATCCATCCTCATCAACCTGAACATCAAATCCAAGGATTGCTTTCAATTTACTTTGAAATGCAAGAGATGCTTTCCATCTGTGCTGGTATGGATGCAGTTACATTACAGCCAGTTGCTGGAGCCCAAGGTGAATTCACTGCAGTTCGATGTTTCCAAGAGTACTTTAGACACCGTGGTGAACATCAAAGAACAAAGGTCATTGTTCCTGATTCAGCGCATGGAACGAACCCTGCGAGTGCTGCTATGGCAGGATTTGAGATTATTGAGATTCCTAGCAAAGTCGATGGACGTATCGATCTTGACGCACTACGAGCAGTCGTTGGTGATGATACTGCAGCAATGATGATCACAAACCCCAATACTCTTGGCTTGTTTGAACATGATATTGCAGAAGCCTCTGAAGTCGTCCACGGAGTTGGTGGCCTGATGTACTATGACGGTGCAAATTTCAATGCGATTCTAGGAAGGACAAGCCCTGGCTTAATGGGCTTCGATGCAGTACATTACAATCTTCACAAAACTTTCAGTCAGCCACATGGCGGTGGAGGTCCAGGCTCTGGACCTATTGGCGTAAAACAACATCTTGCTCCATTCCTTCCAACACCTATCGTTACTCGAAGAGAAGCAACAGAATCAGAACAGGAACAAGCTGTAGATGAGTTTTGGTACACTTGGCATGAACCAGAACATACGATTGGAAAAGTTCAGCAGTGGCATGGCAATGCAGGTGCAATCATTCGTTGCTGGGCATACTATCGACGGTACGGCAAGGAACTTCGAACCATGTCTGAACATGCAGTCTTGAATGCAAATTACCTACGTCACGCTATCCACAGAGAAGCGAAGGCTGCTGGTGTCGATCACATGTTTGTCGATGGTGCTGAAACGGTCGTGGCTAAACACGAATTTACCCTCTCTCTAGCACCTGCAAAAGAGTCTTTGGGAATTTCAGCAATGGACGTAGCCAAAGGATTGCTCGATATGGGATACATGGCTCCAACTGTCTATTTCCCATTGGTTGTTCCAGAATGCATGATGATTGAACCGACTGAAACTGAATCAAAAGATACACTTGATACATTTGCAGAAGACTTTGCTAAAGTCCTTCAAGTCGATGCAGAAACCCTGCATAATGCTCCAATTACGACACCAGTTCGCCGTGTTGATGAAGTCTATGCAGCTCGGAATCTATGTCTCCATCATCCATTTGATGAATGACGACTAAATTCGACTGGTTCTTGAGTGAATTGCAACATCTCCCAAGTGAGTTGGGAAGAATGGACAAGTAAAGCAAATCCTATCAGTATCACTTGAAGAAGAGTCCAAAACAGTGAGATTGATGCAATTGAGATCACGATTGCTGTTGCGAGAACCATCAAACCCACTGGACTTATCTTTGGTCTGAAACGAACGCCAATTTGCTCATCCATTTGGATAATGCTCAAAGAAATCATTTGCAACCAACCCTTTCGCAGAATCAGCGTGTTTTCTTTGTCTTGAATATTCAGATATGGATGTTTATTCAACCGGTCGACAAATTCGTCTCTTGAGCATGAAAAAACTTGTTCCATTCATTAGGATGTTTTACTGATACAACTTAATCTCATCGCCTATATACAACAATCAAATGAAGTGGGAGTTCTTGGCAATGGTATGGTTGGATTGTTTGTTGATGGTTGGTTCCCTTCTGAGGAACGTCCCGTTATGATCATCCCGCTGTTTACAATGGCGTGGTCTTTATTCACTCTTTTCTGTCCAATACTGCTGTTAATTTCTGGCAAATACACACACATCGTACCTTGGTTCTTACTAGCTTCAATCCTTCTTCTTGGTTTCGCTCTTTCCTCTACGATGTCACACAGGAGAGTTTTGATCCTTCATCGTGGTGTCCATTTGATTGGCCTCCTAATTATCGCTGGTCTCATTTTGACGTTCATTGATTCAATATCTTCATGGGTTCCACTCGGAATAGTGTGGATTCAATTTATTCTAACGTACCACATTGCTAATCGAACTTCTGCAGGTTTTGGGGTTCAGTTCCGCCACGAATGGAATCCAAAAACCATCCTTGTAATTTCACCTGTTCAAAGGAATCAATGGCACATACTCAACGCCAGACCTTCAAACGGACTGATGGGTATCTTGAGGAAGAAAGACACAATTGGAGCTTTGTATTGTACATTTGAAGAGGACGGATGTTGGTTACATCTCGATGTTTTCTGCAAAGATCATTTTGATCTAAATGGCATTCTAATCGAAGAAGAGTGATGGTTTTTCTGTAGGATGGCCAAGGGTCATCTAAAAGAACTATACGCGCTGGGAAAGAAACATGGATGTAACCATTTTACTCGGTTCCAAATCGGACATGCCTATTGCTGAAAAGTGTACAAAAATTCTCGATCATTTCGGTGTCGATTATCAACTACGTGTGGCTTCTGCTCACCGCTCACCCAAATTTGTTGAAGAAATTATACACAAAGCGGAACAAGATGGATGTAAAGTTTTCATTGCAATGGCTGGTCTTGCCGCTGCATTACCGGGCGCAGTCGCTGCATTAACAACCAAACCAGTAATTGGTGTTCCTTGCGGTGGAAGGGTTCCTTTTGATTCACTTCTCTCAATCGTCCAACTTCCTCCCGGTGTTCCTGCTGCTACAGTTGGTGTTGACCGTGGAGATAACGCAGGTCATCTCGCAGTACAAATGCTCGCACTTGTGAATGATGATATGGCACAAAAATTAGTCCAAGATAAACTGGATCAAATTGAACGAGTTCTAAAGATGGATCGTGAAGTTAACGGCAGGGATTGAGATGTTTGATGCGCCTGAATTCATCGAGGAATCGATTGAACAAATGAAGGCTACAATTGATGACATCGCAATCATTGCTTGTTCAGGTGGTGTAGACTCAACCGTCGCTGCCGTTATTGCGAACAAAGCAGTTGGAAATCTCCTTCATTGTGTTTATGTCGATACTGGTTTTATGCGAAAGAACGAGACTGAAGAGATTGAAGAAATGCTCTCTCAACAAGGAATAAATTTAGTCACCGTCAAAGCTGCAGACAGATATTTTGAGGCTCTAAAAGGAGTTACAGATCCTGAGGAAAAGCGCAAGGTGATCGGAGAACTTTTTATTCGAATTTTTGAAGATGAACAAAAGAAATGTGGTGCTAAGTATCTTGTTCAAGGAACAATTGCTCCGGATTGGATTGAATCAGGTGGTGGTGTCCGAGATACGATCAAATCCCATCACAATGTTGGAGGATTGCCAGAGGATATGACTCTCGAAGTAGTAGAGCCTCTTCGAGACCTCTACAAGGATGAAGTTCGTGAACTTGCAAGAGAACTGGACATCATCGTTGCAGAACGTCAACCCTTCCCGGGACCTGGTCTTGCTGTTCGGACTCTTGGAGAACTGACTCCTGAACGTGTAGAAGTGGTGAGAGAAGCATGCGCTATTGTAGAAGAAGAATTTGAATCAGCGGCCGAAGCTGGTGAAATGGAACTCCCTTGGCAATACTTCGCTGCTCTTCTTCCAGTACGATCTGTTGGTGTTCATGGGGATGTACGTGCTTACGGCGAGACTGTTGTCGTTCGGGCCGTAAAAAGCATGGACGGAATGTCTGCTCGATATTCCGAGATTCCTCATGCAATCCTACAAAAGATTAGCACACGAATCACCAATGCAGTAAAAGGCGCAGTTAATCGTGTAGTGTACGATATTACGCACAAACCACCGGGTACAATCGAGTGGGAATAATGGCGCCGATTGTGGGGCTCGAACCCACGACCTTGGGATTAACAGTCCCACGCTCC
>JBMZTB010000035.1:0-16393 GCA_049623485.1 Candidatus Poseidoniaceae archaeon | reverse complement strand
GGTGATTTCGTTTATACTTGGGAGGATGATATCTTAAAGATACATTCGTTCAACTCACTCGAACTCCTTTTTTACACATCAGTTGAACGTAACTTCCAGGAGGTCCCTTACGAGGCAAGAATTACCAATTTAGAATTCTCTAGGAGTAACAAATTATTGTATGTAAGCATGTCTGAAAGAACATATGGAGAGACATATTACTACAACACGTCAATCCACACATATGAAATTGTGAATTCTCATAGTAGTATCAACTATATCGGTAAAACAGTTGATGTTAATCAATCATATTGGATAATTTCAGACGTTTCTCCAGATGAAAGTAAGGCAATTGTTCGTGTAGGGGATATAGACGGATACATAGTATGGGAAAGAGATTCTGATGGGGATAAAATGGGAGATTTATCCGATCAATGTCCAAATACAGGAATGAACAACAGTATCGACGAAAACGGATGCAGTTGGGAACAACAAGATGATGATTCTGATGAGGTATCAAACATGTTTGATCTCTGTCCAAATAGTCCAGAAGGAATATTCACGGATGATGTTGGATGCACAGACCAACAAGTCGATCAAGACTTAGATGGAGTTTGCAATGAAGGTGCGATGAGTACAGGACCATCAAATTGCGCTGGAGAAGATGATTGCCCGAATACACCACCAGGAAAACCAATCAGCTCGATAGGATGCAGTTGGGAGCAAGAAGATGAAGATCTCGATTATGTACAGAATGGCAATGATTTATGCCCAGGCACAGATATCTTTGATACAGCTAATTCGGTTGGTTGTGGTGAAAAACAGCGTGATACAGATGGCGATACTGTAAACGATTTCTGGGATGTGTGCTCATCGACTGGCGTTAATTTAACCGTTGATGAGGTTGGATGCGCAGACATTGAAGTTGACAGCGATAGCGATACTGTATGCGATAGAGATGCTCCATCATCTGGACCTTCTGATTGTAAAGGAACAGATACATGTCCAAATACTGGAGCAAACGAATCTGTAGATTCTAATGGTTGTTCATGGAATCAAAAGGACGACGATAGCGATGGGATTTTCAACGGAAATGATGCTTGCCCGGGTACGACAAAGCCGGATGGATCTCCGGATGGATGTTCGAGTTGGCAGCGAGATTCCGATGATGATGGGATTGCAGACGCAATTGATGAATGTGCTAAAACTCCTGCAGATGAATTCTCCAATCAAGTTGGATGCTCTGATAGTCAAGGTCAAGGAAGCATGTCTTCAGATGAAGATGATTCTTCCATAGCACAATGGGCTATAATTTCAGGAATTATCCTTGTTCTTCTCTTAATTGGAGGATTTTTACTACGGCGAGATGGTTTAGACGACGAAGACAAGAATCCTGCCGTACTATATCCTGAATACGCAACTCGTGGCGCAATGAAAGAAGGATTCGAGTGGATTGAATATCCGGAAGGAAGTGGGAATTTGTTCTATCGAAACCCATCTACTGGCCAATGGGTCAAAAATGACTGAACCAATTCTGTCTCTAATCGAAGATTGATAAGCGATAGGCGTGTGCTTAGACCCATGGACGTATTTTCACATTGGTTCATGGGTTCAGGAGCAACTCATGGACGAACCAAGTTTTGGGTTGCTGGAGCCATGGGTGTTCTGCCAGATCTTCTCGTCTTTATTCCAAATTCTTTCATCGTCGGAGATCGGCCCAGAGTTGATGAAAACACGGTTACTGCTGACTTAGGTTGGTATGCATGGGAAGCATATCAAGTCACACATAGCTTGGTTTGGATGACAATTGGATTCCTGTTTACTTGGATCTTTTTTGAGAAGCGAGGCGTATCTCGTCGTTTGTTTACCAACGATTCGCTTTCCGCAAGAGATGCTGCTATGTGGATGTGGTTGCCTTGGCTTATTCATATCATCAATGACATTCCAACACACACTGCAGCGTTCTTTCCAACACCATTCCTCGAACCATTCAGCGACATTCACTTTGATGGTTTACGATGGAGCACACCGTGGGTTTGGTTCACCAATCTCGCAATCATTATCGTAATATGGAGTTCGATTTTCATCAAGAAAAAGCGAATCAGTGCCTCATAGGAACGGCATCAAAGCATCGACTGCAGCCGTAGCATGAGGGCCCAATCGAGGTCCGATATGCTCTGGTTTTGCACCAGGACCAATGATTCCTAATCCAATTGGCTTGTTATGAACAAGTTGTAATTCCAGAATCGTTTTTACAACTGCTTGGCCCATTGCAAGTCCGTGATCAGTTTCTCCTTTTTCGATAATTCCTAAGCAAAACGCACCTGCAACTTCTTCGTCCGATAGAACTCTATCGAGCGCGAGTGGTATTTCCATGCAACCTTGAACTCGAACAACATCTGTGATGGTGAGGTCAAGATCCTCGGCTTGTGAGGTTGCAATCGTAAGCATTCGTTCAATTTCTTCCGTGTGATACATAGCACATACAGCAACAATATTTGTCATAATTAATTCTCCTTTAGCAATCGTTCAACAGTCTCCACAATCATCATGGTTGTTGAATCGATTTCGATGTTTATGGCATCCCCAACCTGCTTGGAACCAAGTGTTGTCAGGCGGAGTGTTTCTGGTATGATGTGAAGGTCAAATTCATTTTCATGAACTTCACCGATTGTGAGTGAGATTCCATCGATACCAATGTATCCTTTTGTTTGAATGTATTTTTGAATTGAAGGTGGGGCCTTGATTTTCAATTGAGCCCCTTCACCAACATTCACTGAATACGTAAGCAATCCACGCCCAATAATGTGCCCTGATAGCAGGTGGCCTCCAACCTCATCGCCATATCTTAGAGAACGCTCGATATTGACTTCATCATTGGCAACTCGTTCTCCAAGAGTTGTTCGTTCCATGGTTTCAGGGATCACGTCAAAGGTCACAAGTTTGTCTTTTATTGAAGTTGCAGTTAAACAAATACCATCAATTGCCACGCTTGCCCCAATAATGAGGTTTTGAGTATCTGGGCAGGCAATTGAAAACGTTGTGATTCCGTTTCCTTCTTCAATAGATTTGATGGTCCCTAATCCTTGAACAATGCCTGTAAACATCACTGTTCACCGCCTTTAGCACGTGAGAGAATTCGAGCGATAATCTTCCTTGTCCCATCAAGATCGTCACTTAATCCCTCAACACGCACCACTTCTATAGAATCAAACCCTCGTTCCTGTAAGGCGCTTTTTATGCGGTCTTCGGCGTGTTCCTGATCATAACCCAAAGCGATGATATTAGGTTGGATAAGAGGTAAAATGTCGAAGATGGGAACATCTGGAGCATTTCCTATTCTCGCTTCATCGACCGGTTTTAGTCCTTCCACCATACGGCGTCTTAGGTCTTGATTGGTGACAGGTTCATGCTTACGAATGCGTACTGTATCATCATGAGCAACAACAACTGTGAGATGATCTCCCAGAGCCTTTGCTTGCTCGAGATAATGAAGATGGCCTGCATGGAGAAGGTCAAAAACACCCACTGCCATGACCTTACGCATTGTCATCCCTCAGGTTCAAGCAGATGCATCTGCTTTTTGAGATTGCTTATGAAACGCAGCGATTACTTCCGCTCCTTCTAGGAACGGAATGTTCCTTTCCTCAGCCCATTGGCGAGCATCTGAAACAGAAAGAGCCCCATCTCCATCAGGCTGTAGCATTTCAGCACCGATTACAACAGGAACAAGATTTGCAAGTCGTGCGAGTCCGACTGCGAGTTCAGTGTGTCCTTGTCGAGTATCCAATCCGCCAGAAGATTCTCTGCAAACAGGAATATGACCTGGAGTCCTAAATTCAGCGCCCATTCGCTCCTGTGCCTCTGTTTCGCTGAGATTTTCTTCAAGCGCCGTCTTACTCAGTTCAGCAAATCGACGTGTTGTGAGAGCACGATCATGGTCAGTAATTCCCGTGTAGGTTTCTCTGTGATTTAATGAAAGAGTAAATGCAGAACGAGAATCATATCGCAAGTCATTGGTTTTCAAAACAGATAGAATAGGATATTCATTCATCAGGGCGTCATGTGTGTGCAAGTCTTGAAGAAACGGAAGGCCAAAGACTTCTCCTACATCATGCCCTACAGCAAGAAACAGTAATCCTCCACAATCCTTCCGAAGTTGTCGCATTGTGCTCGGCTGAGCGTAGAGTGCTGGAAACAGTAAGTCTGTCTCTCCTTCTCGTTTATCTGAATCGAAGAGGCAAACGGGATTTCCATCACGAAACGCTTGCAATGCAGCCTCAATGTTATCGGACATAAACTGCGGTTTCTTTTCACCTTCATGAACCGTCGTATTGGAGAGTATGTACACAAATCCGGCAAACGGATGACGGAAAGGGGTTAATGCAGGGAACTGTTTGGCTTGGATTCGCGGGGTGGAATGATGGGAGTAAAATTGGGACCTGCTGGAGTACCTTTGTCATGCAAAGGACGCACGATTGTTGAAGGAATGGATGACATCATTGCTCTTGGTCTTGAGACCATGGAAGCGCAAACTGTTCGCCTTATCCAACCTCAACATTTCGAGCAATACTGGCAAGCAGGCGTTCTAGCAAACAAAGCGGATTTCGAGATGAACATTCACGGGCCATACTATGCAGAGCTCCTTGGAAATCGAGTTTCTCGTGGACGCTCTCTTGCAAAGATTGAGGCAACGCTCCAAGCAGCTCGAACGATCAATGCTCGCCACATTACACTTCACACTGGACACTACGGAGATTTTGGAAGAGGGACTGCTGCTAACGAACAAGTTGCTAACATCTTTTCCAGTGTTGTTCAACGTGTCCATGACATCTGGCACGATGATGAAGATGAATTCCCTGTGTTCCCTTGGATCAAAGACGGCACTCCGTCAAAGATTGGTGTCGAAACCTCAGGGCGCCAAGAGTTGTGGGGCAGTCTTGAAGAAGTTCTCGAAGTGGTTAATCACGTCGAAGGAACAATTCCAGTCCTCAATATCGCGCATCTACACGCTCGTGGGCATGGACGAATGAAGACCTCTGAAGACTATGGTGAATTATTTGATGTGGTCCGTGAGTCCATCGGTACAAAGGAGTTCTATTGTCACTTTTCTGGAGTTGAACATCGAACTGGAAATGCGATGCACTACACTCAGATCAAGAAGTCAGATCTCAACTTTGAGCCCCTTGCAGAATTTATTGTCGAAGACGGAGGATGGTTAGATATCACCCTCATTTCCGATTCACCACTTCTTGAACACGATGCGATGTACATGCTGCAGAACATTGACAAAGCAAAGCATAAGCAACTCGAGCGAAAAGCCCGAGAAGATCGTCGAAGAGCACTTGCTGCTCAAACTGGAACGTCTGTTGAGGATCTTCAACGTCGAGAAGAAGAGATGGCAAAACTCCGACAAGGTGGCACCGCTGAACCTGTTGCGGAAGAACCCGTGGCAGAACCTGTAAAGGAAGAGAAAAAGCCAGAAAAGAAACCGACAAAAGCTGCTTCAAAGAAGAAGGAAGAAAAAGAGGACGATTTCTCCTTTGAAGAAGAAGATGATGATGATTTATTCTGATTCGGTGACTTCATTCCACATAAGAAACCAATTCTTGGACCTCAAATTGTAGGCAATGCACATAAGTGCAAGGATAACGAGGATTAATCTCATGGCACATATCACAGTTTTAGGATTAGGTAATTGGGGAACGGCAATTGCACGACTTTGGCTACTAGAAGGCCATCATGTGAAAGGATGGACAATCGAACAAGAAGTCTATGAGTCCATCATGATGGATGGCGTGAATCGAAAATATCTCCCCGATCAATCTGTTGAAGGATTAGATGTGACAATGCGCCTTGAAGAAGCGATGGAAGGCGTTGAAATTGTTGTCCTTGCAATTCCATCCTCAGTGATTCTCAACGTTGTAAACGATGTCATTCCTCATCTCAGACCAGGGCATGTTCTTCTCGACTTAGCCAAAGGACTTGCTCCTGGTAAGCGTCTCATCTCAGAAGCCATTCATGAATCACTTCGCGGAGCAGGTTGTTCAAACCCTCTTGCGGTGCTTACTGGACCAACCATTGCTCCTGAAGCAGCAAGTGGTGTGATGACGACTGCTCTTGTAGCGTCAGAAGATGTTTCAGTAGCCAAGCGGTTAGCAGAGACACTTTCCACACCTACGCTTCTCCTTCATGCTGCATCAGATCCAGAAGGCGCAGAACTATGGGGGGCGTTCAAGAACGTTGTCGCACTTGCTTGTGGACTGGTTGATGGTTTGAAGACGACTGGTACTCTTGGCGGTGATAACCTGAAAGCTGCAATATTTAGTGCTGGATTCAAAGAGGGATGTATCCTTCTCCCACTCCTAGGAGCAAAGGCAGAGGTTGCATTTGGACCTGCAGGTCTTGGAGATTTGTATGTTACATCAACCTCTCCATTTGGTAGAAATAGATCAATGGGAGAGAAACTTGGAACTGGTTTATCCCTCGAAGAAGCCCTCGAAGAAATGACAATGGTTGCGGAAGGTGTTCGTGCTGCTCGTATGTTTAGGGATCGGGCGATCGATCAATCAATCAGCATTCCATTCACAAAAGCACTGAACACTCTACTTGACGGTGATATCGATGCAGAAGAGTGCTGTCGTAGAATGGTTCTCTTAGGCTAAGGCCGATTTCCTCATATGTTGGAAGTTTATGCTCTGTACATGGCAGATGACCCAAGCACGGATTTGGATGAATTTGAAGCGGGTCTTTTGGAATGGTTGGTTCAATCAGATTTTCATGTCGAACCATGGTCTACATCAAACGCTGCAAAAGCATTCAAAGTTGATGAAGACACCATTTACGAGGCTGTAGCCTCTCTTTCTCGTAAAGTTCCTAATCGAATTCAGATCTTTTACAAGAATGGTGCATTGCACATTGCAGCGGATTGAATTACTCAACATCGGTTGAAGTTCCTCGCTTCTTCCACAACTTGATCATACCTTTCAACCATGTTGGACGGCGAACGTCTCCTTCATCAGTTACGAAAGAGCGAATCATAAGAGAGAGTAGATCAATGACAACAACGACAACGAAGATGATGATCAGCAGAGCTAGGACCTTATCATATTGCAAGAATTTCAAATACGTCGTAATGTAATACCCGATACCACCTGCACCTACAATTCCGATAACCGTTCCGTGTCTCACATTGTATTCGAACATGAACATCAACTGACTCAACAGGTGGTTTCCAGTTTCTGGAATCACCACTGAAACGACAGTACTTGAATGCGAAAGGCCCATTGCACGACTCACTTCCAAACAATCACTTGGCATACCTTCGAAGGCTTCATACTGTAACTTTCCGAGATATCCTACTGTGTAAAAGGTCATTGCCAGAACACCTGCTAACGGACCAAATCCAATGATAATGACAAAGAGAATTGCCCAAATAAGAGAAGGAAGACTTCTCGTTGCTGCTAAAATAAATCTGAAAGGAAGCGCTACATAGAGAGGGACAAGATTTCGAGCTGCGAGAGATGAAAGGCAAAGCGCTCCTATGAACCCCAGCATCGTAGAAACAAAGGCGATTTTGATTGTCTCCATCATTCCAAGATACCCTACAGAACAGAATAACTCGATGTCATTTTCACAGACAGGGTAAGACTGAGCTTCTAGAACAGACCAATTCGGAGGCCACATGCTTTCCTCAATGAAGATAACGAGATTGTTCATCCCCCCTTCGAGTCTCCCCCAATCATCGACGAGATCGTTGAGGACAACCCATGCCAATAAGAGCAGAGAGAATATTGCAATAATCCACCCACCTCTCATTCCTCTTCCTCCACGGGTTGTTCCCACTCTTCCAATGAGTAATCATGCAACTGATTGTCTTTAATGACCCAAATTCGCGTAGCAAATAATCGAACGTTCTCTTCGTGATGCTCCACCATGATGATCGAGGTTCCGTCTTCGAGCAGTTTCTGCACTGCTTCGATAACAATCTCTACATTTTGATGATCAAGTTCGCTAAGAAATTCATCAGCGAGGAGAAGTTGTGGCCGTTGGGCAAGAGCTCGAGCAGTTGCTACGCGTCGAAGTTGGCCCCCCGAGAGGCGACGGACTGGTTCTTTCAATTTGTCTTCGATACCAAGTGCTTTGACCGCTTCATCAACCCGATTTCTGCGTTCCTCGAACATTGTTTTTGAAAAGGAAATGCTTGCCTTTGCTCCAAGAGCAACATTGTGCCGTACACTCGCATGTCGGACCAAACCAAGTCGTTGAGGGATGTATCCTAGGCCACCCTTTTTCTTGGTGTGAAGCAAAATATCTCCTTGAAGTGGTTCAACCAGCCCAGCAATTGTCCGAATCAACGTCGTCTTACCTATTCCTGAGGGGCCAAGCACAGCAATGATTTCGCCAGGAAGGACTTGCGCAACGACATTATTGACCAATGCGTCGTTGTAACCAATGTCCACGTTTTTCAACTCTAATACTGGTTGCTTTGTTGACATCTTACTTCCCTCCTTTTGCCTTTGCGCCGACTGCCTCTTTTTTTCATTAACCTAGACTGATACAGTTTTACGATGAGGCCTCTATCTCGTATTTTGTGTCGAAATATGTCGAAATGCCTGGTATAGAACCGATGAGGTTTCCATAAATTCCCATGTGCTCCTGTGTGTTTACTTCCACAAGACCTCCAGTGTTGAGAATATTAGCCAGGATTTGATCCCCACATTCTCCTTTGGACTGATTCGAATCAACGACGTGTGTGCTCAAATCGTAGCAACCTGTGTAGTTCTGACCCATCATCGGGTAATCTTCAACATACATTTCGTTGTTAAGTGAAAGAATCGCATTTAGAATAGCAGTTCTGGTTTGAACATCGAGTTTTTCAGGATTGTACATTAACGGATGAGATGGTGCTGAGCCGTATGAAGGAAGCAATATGTATTCTTCTTCAGCAAGACACCAGTCCTCGTTATCGGAGGCGTTGTCGTTTCCACAATAACTTGAGATTGTTGAATCCTTAACGAATGCTACATCTCCGACTCCTTCGGACAAACAGCGAACTGCTCCTGAGTAAGAGGAATAAGGCGTTCCAGAGTCTGGAATGCTGGCATCGTCACTGAAGTAGGAATAGATGGTTGATCTTAGCGACTCAATATCATCTTGTGAACCAACAACTGGGGCATATCCCTCTGAAATGAGGAAGCCCATAGGAAGAAGCATTCCCGCTGACTTCAACCATCCTGTATGGCAAGAAGTCTTTCCTTCAAGCATTGCAAATGGATCGGTTGAATCGTCTCCATCGAGGTAAGCATTTGCGATATCGCTTCCATTTCGAACAACAGCATGTGCATCGTAGTATGTTCGGCCATCTGATTTGGTATCTGCAGCCATTGCAGCAAGGCCGTATTCTTGCCAACCCATCCATGCAGCTCCACCATCCATGAATGCAATGTCAGCATTTCCAAAGCGAAGGGCTTCAATGATTGAGCCCTCTGAGGTAACAGGGTAGAGTGTCACTGTAACACCTGTTTGTTCAGCAATATAATCTGCGAGAAGTTGAGGATTCATGTCGACATCCGTATAATCATCCTTGATTTCAAATGCAATACGAATATTGGAAACAGTCGGGCTGACTGTATCTGTTATGCTGTATTTATCGCCAAAGTAGGACTCAATTCCAGGAACATCCTGAACGAGAGCACCATACGAGGACAAGTGTTCTGCTGCAGTCGTTTTTACAATGGAAGGCGTGTTAAGAACAGAGGTGAGAATTGAAGCCCCCTCTGTTGAGTCTTTCATTGCAACCAATGCATCTTGAATCAGGGTCACTTTTTCGCTGTCAAGAAGTTCCGGATTGTACATGACTGGGTGAGATGGAGCTGAACCATAAGATGGAAGCAAAACATACTCTTCTTCATCAAGACACCAATCTTCGTTGGCCTGCGGGTCTGTATTTGCACAATAGGAAGTAACGGATGAATCCTTGACAAAAGCGACATCTCCAACGCCTTCAGAGAGACAACGTAATGCTCCAGAGTAGGAATAGTAAGGTGTTCCCGAGTCAGGAATACTGGAATCTTCGCTGAAGTAATTTAGAATCGTTGAACGGACGGATTCGATATCATCTGAATCACCTATGACATTTGCATATCCGTTACCGATAAGATGACCCATTGGTAGAAGCATTCCTGCTGATTTCAACCATCCTGTATGGCAGGATGTCTTTCCTGCAAGAAGAGAGAAAGGATCTGTAGAATCATCGCTATCAAGACTTGCTGTAGCCATCTCAGAATCTCTCAAGACAACTGCATGAGCGTCATAGTACGTCCGTCCATCTGATTTTTGGTCAGCAGCAAGAGCGTCAAGACCGTATTGTTGCCATCCAATCCAAGCAGCAGCACCGTCCATGAATGCAATATCAGCGTTTCCAAATCGAAGCGCTTGAAGAGTCGCCCCCTCAGAATCGATTGGATACAATTCAACATTTATACCGAGAGCATCTGCCAAATAATCTGCAAATCGTTGTGGGTTTTCGTCAACATTTGTGTAATCATCTTTCAAGTTGAAAGCAACAGTCAATGTTTCTTTATCATCATCATCATCGTTACCTATGCATCCGGCAACAGAGGCAATCAGAACCAAAAAGGCTAGCAGTAGTGGTTTTTTAGTTTGAGTTCGCATGTAGAGGCCCTTCGTTTTCGGCCCCCCTAAAAAAGGAATATACATAAGGTTTCGTATACCCTAAACTTCTGAATCCAACCACTCGGAAACAAGCATTTCAGCAAACGGATCGGACGATAATGCTGGATTGCTGAAGTCTGGCCTGACTATGACTACTAAATCGAGAACACCACCCCATCCTGGCACTCCTGCGATGACAACTTCACCTATTTTTGTCCCATCCGAATTTGTACCTGATGTCGCAAGACAATCGTATACCCAGACATTCATTTTTACGTCTCCTGAGGGAGGTCGGAATGTATGTTCTTGAGCGTTCACTCTCTGTTCAAGCTTGAAATCTTCGCTGTCAATTGGGACCCAAGATATTCGTTGGTCGACAATATCGATTGCTTGTCGCATACGTTCATTCTCAAGACCTAAAAGAGAAGAGATAGCGAGGGAAGATTCCACTTGACTAAACGTCCCAAATTGGTGTGGTGTGCGAATGCTTAAACTCTGAACAACTGCAAAATTAGTTGGGCCTGAATAAGAGTCATCGAATAGAATCCAGGTGTATTGTTCACTTGCAGGCCATGCTGGAGCATACGGGTTATCCTTTGCAAACGGTTCCCCCCATTCCTCTGGTGAACGTGGTTCATCGGAGGGCATCAATCCAGATAGTCCTAACATCAAGAATACAATGAATACTGCAATAAGTCGTTCATTCCGATATTCTTTCCAATCAATCCTTCCTGCTGGACTTGAGAAGGACAATATGAACATAAGCGGTATAAGTATAATCAAGCCATAAGGCATTAGCCACAAAGCAGCAATACTTGCGAGAGCAAAATACGAGGTTTTTGAACCAAGAAATTGGTCGAAAGGTTCTGCATTTTCTCCCTGTCTCCATCGATGAAGAGCGTAACTAAGCGGTATTGAAACGAAAACGAGAGTGAAGCTAGCAACGCTTGCAATCAATCCCATAATCCATGATTAACATCCTCCATCATATGTATTTGGGAACTTCATTAGAAAAACAAAGCATTTGAGTGATGTGACGGGAGAGCCGTATCATGGCAGACAAGGATGTGATGCGATTTTCATCCGTGATGTTTCGTCATAAAGTACCAGCCCCAACTTGGTACAACCCTTTCAAAAAGCAACATGGGGCAGGAATCGCAGAACTCAATTTGACCTTGAAAAGCGGCCAAATAGTCGGTCTTGTGGGTACAAACGGAGCAGGAAAAACGACTTTGCTGAGGATGATGAGTGGTGTTTTACCCATCGAATCAGGGAACGTAGCGACAAATGGAACGATTCTATCCAGCCAAGAGTTGCGGAGACGTGTTGGGTTTATGCCCGAACATGTGCGATGGTCTGGTCATGAATCAGTTGAACAGACGCTTGTTGAGTTTGCGTTACTCCGTGGTTGTTCAAAAGATTCAGCCTTGGAGATTCTTGGCGTCATTGGATTAAGGAACAGAGCATCATCGCCTCTGGATTCATTGAGCCAAGGGATGAGGCAACGGCTTTCGCTTGGAATTGCATTGCTAGGGACACCAGATGTTCTCGTTCTGGATGAACCATTTAATGGAATGGATCCTGTTGCAATTGATGCATTCAAGCGTTTACTTCAATCGCTTGCTGCTAAGGGAATTGCGATTGTAATTTCAAGTCACCATTTATTTGAATTGGACCAACTTATCGACACACTTGCTTTGCTTCATAGAGGCCAGTTAGTTGCTCATGGAACGACGGTTTCGATACAAGAAAAATTAGGCTTTGAACAACTCACAGAAGTCTGCTTAGACTCAGAGTTACCTGAGAAGTTGATGAAAAATCTTGACATCTTAGAACATTCATCTACAACTTTGAAACACCACATGATACTACAATCAGTTCCAAAAAATCTGTTGAATGACATCGTAGAATCGGGGATTGGCGTCATCACTTGGAGAGAAATTCAACCTTCACTCATTGAGTTGCTTTGTGCTGCAACAGGCCTTGATCGACAAAGCATAGGTATGGATGTTGAAAATAGCGCATGGCTACCTATGCGAAGTTTACAGGGGGAAGAAGAATGAGCCCTTCAGCCCGAATGTGGAAACTGGTCATGAACGTCTTTCAAAGGCGGGTTTTATCAACTCGAATGTTGATCATGTTACCGATTCTGTTCCTATTTATTCCAGGGATGGCGTGGGGTTTCTCGGATCCAAACATCCAATTGCCGGCCGATCAGATTCCTGAAACCGCAGCTGAGACGATGTTCTTGGCAAGTATCGGTATAGTCTTTGCAGGAACTATGGCAGCAGTTTTGTTGGCTCATGATGGCATCAGTAGAGACAGACAAAGCGGAGTTCTTGAGTTACGCCTTTCTCAACCAATGCCTCGATGGAGGCAATCAATGATTCTTGTGCTTGGAAACTGGTCAAGTATCACAGTTCCAGTAACTGTCTTGATGCTTATTTCGATGTGGCTTGTCGGTTATCGAAGCGATATGTGGATTTCCGCTGGCGATGCGATGGTCTTCATCTTCGCTGCTTGGCTGGTTTTGCTTTGGTACACAGTCTTCGCTCTACTCGCATCAAGTATGGCTAAAGAACAAGGATCTGCAATTGCATTTTCGATCGGATTATGGTTCCTCTTTACTTTGTTATGGGTGTTATTTACGACCCTCGTTGCTGCCCTCAATGGCGTTGCTGTTGGTGAATCAAAGGATGCTTCCTATTCTGTTTTTGAAGGTCGTCTCGATTTGCTTTCTCCAAACGGAGTGTACCATCATTTGCTTGAAACTCGATTGGATGGTGTCAATAGAGGCGTGTCCCCTGCTGGGGCTTTTCTAGCAGCATTAGCTTGGACATTTTTCCCTTTATTATGGTTTACAAGACGTATCAAACGCCTCGTGCCTTGATGTTTTCCAACCAAGACTTCATGAATAGAGTCGTACTCGTCATGTCATGATTCCCGTACTTGTGATGCTATTGCTTTCAATTCTCACGCCAACAATAGAGACCTCAACGTTGGAAAATGAGGAACAGCCACAAGCAACATCTGGCCGACAAGGAAGCCTTGATGTGGATTGCAGTGGCTATACCTTTGAAGACCTCTTCGAGTATGATTTTGCACTTTTCAATCTAGATATCAATGATGACTGGGCGACTGGGGCTATGGAAGCTCAAGCATGGGTCAATGGAAGCAAATCAGCAGTTGTTCGAGACAATCTTGACGGTTTATTTGACGGAGTACCGGGGGGTGCTGATGATTGGATATCGACAGACGAAAGAGAAGCAGTCCGCTCTATTGGCCCCAAGTGTATAGCAGACATGGAAACTCGTCTGGGAATACGTGAGGGAATTGCTCACCGAGGCAGTGTAGACTGGAATGATCTTGAATTCGTCGAAGATGGTATCGCTTTGGATGAAGTCAACTTAGTTCCAGAAGGCCATTCTCAAGAACGCTCATGTAGCAGCGCACTATCTGATCCAGGATGCAAAGAAGTGCCTGTCACTGTTACTGATGATTTAGAGATTCACCTGATGACCAAGGCAGGAGAAAGCAACAACGTTCGGTTTGATCAACTCCCAAATCAGGGTAGTTCAAATTTCACTTTGGCAATGAATATTACAAATATCACAGATGCTCGACTTGTTTTGACATTCCCTGTCGAACAAGGACTCAGAGTAGCGGATTTGGGATTCTATGATGATGGTGTTTTACAGGAAGATCTGGAAGCTCCAATCAGCGAATTCTTGCCAGATGGCCGACTAAGGATTGTTGCAGATGTGGATTACCCATTGGGTTCGTATCCGATGGTTCGAAATATGTTCATCGATTTTACAACAATGGCACCATTCACCAATGAAGTACCTGTGTGGTCTTCTAGTGCGCCTGCGGAAGGAACCATTATTCCATTAGGGATAACTTCTGGAGAGGAACTTGCTTCAACTCAAACTGGGATGTGGGTTGTTGATGAAAGCGGATGGAACCTACGATGTAATTTCTCTTCAGCGGATGAAGCCAATGGATGGTCTGTAAGGATGGATGAAGATGCAAGCCTGTTTGTTACGGCTGGCGGAACATCGGCTACTGCTCAGTGTGCTGGAGTCGATGCATATGGTGCAGAAACAGTAGAACATCGTAACTACACATTTGGAAAAGTATTGACCGTTGTTGTAGCAACAGTTGTGGATGATGAAATCCGTATTACATGGATTCCTACAAACCTCGTAACTTCGTTGACTGTCACCGCAAATGCTTACCAAGACACACGCGTAGGTCCGTCTGTTACTCAAATCATTGAAAATACGAACGACATTAGTTTGTCTCTTACAGGAATGAGCCCTGGCGAAGTAATGATCCAAGGTACTGCTACTTCCCAAGGCATGCTAGATTACAATTTCTTAATGGATTTGGGATTGATTAAGCAAAATACCCCTCCAACTATTTCTGTCGAAACCAATCTACAAGGAGAGGAAGCAGAATGGAACCTTGATGGACTCAAATTTACACTCTCAGGGAATGTTATCGATCCCGATGGCCAAGAGGTGACTCTCATGTTGTGGATATGTGACGGAACAACTACAAATTTCGATAGACAAAACCTTGCTTGGGAGATTCAGGTATCCATCGCAAATTGTATTCAAAATGATGTACAATCACCTTATGATATTATCATCAAAGCAACTGATGAATCAGGAGGAGAGACGACCAAACTACTTCAGGTTGTAGATCCAAACGCTGGTGCTGTTGACAACAGCGGAGATGGTGGTTCGGATGGAGACGATGATGAAAGTTCAGGAATCCTTCCTGCTCCAGGTCTTATCGCTACACTGCTAATCGGTTTAGTGGCTGCTGGATGGGTATCTCGACGTCAAGACTGACCAACAGTATCAAACATAGTGTGTCGTCAGGTTGGAGTTGAGAGCCATGTTTAGAGGTGTAGTTGACCGGGCGAGTCACGAGTTAGGTCTACTGGTAACATTTAGCGGCTCTTCGCCTGCATTAGGCTCAATTATTGTTCGAGAGGAAGACGGCCACTACATCGGAAAAGTCGATGCAGTTCTTGGTTCGACAGAATCGCCACTCGTTCACATTGCCCACCTTGATCGCAAACAGGACAATGACCAATTCATTGGTTCAACCGTAACTGTTAGAGCAAAAAAGGAACGTGAAGATCGTCCTCAAAGAAGGGAGTTCAGAGAAGAGCGCCCAAGCCGAGAACGTTCATTTGATCGAAGAGACAATAATTCTCGTGGAAGAAATGATAGAGAACGATCTGATTGGATTTGTGCTTCATGCGGAAACGATAATTTTGCTTTCAGAACAGAATGCAATAGTTGTGGGAAATCAAAACAAGGGAACGTTCAGGAACGTGGCAGTTCATTCAGAAACGATCGTGGGGGAAGAGGTCGCGATGACCGAAGAGGCCGAGATGATCGAAGAGGTCGCGATGACCGAAGAGGTCGTAATCAAGAACAGCATAATCGAAATGATTGGATCTGCCCTTCGTGTAATAATGACAACTTTTCTTTCAGAACTGAATGTAATCAATGCGGAAAACCTCGACCTGGAGGACAATCCAGTGGAGGAGACCGAAGAGGTGGCTACAGAAACGAACGCAGCGGAGGACGTGGAGGAGACCGAAGAGGTGGATTCAGCGGAGGACGCAATGGCGATCGTGGAGGACGTGGAGGAGACCGAAGAGGAGGATTCAGCGGAGGACGCGATGGCGATCGTGGAGGACGTGGAGGAGACCGAA
>JBMZTB010000034.1:0-16413 GCA_049623485.1 Candidatus Poseidoniaceae archaeon | reverse complement strand
TACCGTTCTCCATGAGAACGAAATATTTCTTGTCTGACATTTGGATTACCTCCAACCCTTAATCACAACTCATAGTTAATATATATTTCGCCGAAAAAAGGCAATACTGCTCAACATATACCCCTCAGTACCCCATTCCAAACGCTGTTTTTCAGCAAAATGGACTACTGAATGGCCTAAAATTCGGCCCCGGCTAGAGTCTTTGTATTGACAATCCCAGGGATTTGACGAATTGACTCTACAACTGCTTTTGCTATCGAAGAAAGATCAACAGCTTCTAATTTTACAATGAGATCATAATCTCCAAAGAGAACGGTTGCATCTGAAACTGATTCCAACTGCTGTAGTTGCAGGTAGACGTCGTGTTCTGCCCCAGGGGTCACGTTCAGTAGTACATATCCAACAGCCATCGTAACCATCCATTGCACTTGGACTTAGAATAATATCTCATCGGTTGTAGGTTCTGGGTCTGTAAGTAAGGCTGAATGCTGGCTGCGCAATTCTGACCATTGAGTGTCTGTCCATCCTTCAGGGCAATCGCCTTGCAGCCATTGAACAAAAGCCTCTTCTGTCCACCCATCTGGAATTTCGGGTGTCGAATCCTCTAGGCCTGGTAAGGAAGCTTCTGCTTGGGCTATTGATGCAGAGGTAAGTTGTTCAAAATCATCAAGCGATTCATCAGTAGCCCATTTCTCTGCAGTCCCTTTTCTTCGTTGCATTAGAAGGGTTACAACGACAACCGAAACAACAAGGAGAATCATGTATATCCACAATGATTGAGATCCTTCTGAATTGGTGTTTCGGTCATCTAAAGCAGATACATTGCAATTTACAACACAGACATAGGGTTCAATCAAAATCGGTTCAATTGTACTCCATTGCCCATACTCATTATCTGAATCACTGCAGTTCACATCAATACTGATTGAATCGGTAGATTCGTTGAGGTTACGAGGCAACGGCCATCGGAGTGCTGTCTTACCGTTCTCATCTTGTGTTTCGACTGGTGAAAAAGTTCGGTTCCACAAATCGTTTGAAGCATTTTCAGGATATACATAAGCCATACATTGAACATCATTTAGTCCATCAAGATCAGTAACTTCTACTTGGAAGAGTAAATCCGTCCCTGCCTGCACAGATTGGGGAGCAGTACCATTGAGAATAGGAGGAGCATGACGGAAGAGCATGGGGATTTGGCTTGTTGCCAGATATCCATCGATTGTTTTAGCCACCAATTGAATCGAACCAATCTCTGAGGCAAATGATCCATCGAGTTGGAGTCTAAACCAATACATATCCTGATCATTGGCTGTTTCTATGCAATCCGTTGAACCTGAAATCCAAGTTGGTGATTCAATGGATGGTGCTGTAACAGACCAACCGAGTTGACGCAAAGAAAGATCAATTGTTTCCAAAGGCCGATTGCTCAAGATTTTCGCCCCTAGGACCGCAGTATGGCCAAACATAAGTTCGCTAATCTGTCCATCAGCGGTACAGGGTACCATTTCGAGAATTAAAGGAGCATTCAGGAACAGTGGTAAAGATGTGCTTGCAGTTGACGTTGCTCCATTTGAATCTTGAATGGTGATATCAAACATAATGTCTCCAGATTCGAGAGATTCGATTGGAGGGTTGAGCTTAACAGCGACTTCAGGACCGCCAACTTGGCCTTCTATTGGCAAGGTTATACTTCCATAACCAGGCCATAGAATTTCAATATCTCCTAAGTATGTGCCTAAGATATCATCGACGTCATCAACATGTAGGACAATGAATTCATCATCATTATCGATGATGCGGTCGAGTTCAGTGCTGTTTGAATTTACAAATCTGACATCAATTGTTGGATGTATGTCTTCGACTTTTATCATTCGTTGCATGACAAGACTGCCTGTATTTGTACGCATTTCCATTGAAATTGAGGTCAAAGAACTTCCATTTTCCAAGAAGAAGGTGGTTTCGTAACAATGGTGATTCGAATCAGGTTTGTCCACATAGACCAACTCACCAAGGGCGCCTCGTTCGACAAGGAACTCTGGTCGTTCGGTGTTTGAATCATGATCCACATCCAATACACACCCCGTGATGGTATTGTTCACTCCACGTAAAATTCCATTTGGAGATGTGCTCGGAAGGGGGGTCACGCCAAGCCAAGTCGAATCAGCAGTTGATGCGTGAGGGCCGAACCAAGTGGATGCTGCATCAAGAACTTGAGAAACATTGGTCGTAGTTTTCTCATCTTGCATTCCAAGTTTATCAACAGCAATGACATGCAACGCTAACCCTCCTGTTGAGATGTTGATTGGTAGCGTAATCATTGCCTCCCAAGTCGAACCATTGTCAGTGGTTCCCATTGGACCCTGAATCCATGTTGTATTGTTCATCAAACATGTTGAGCAGACGACTGTCCAGCCCATTGTAACCGATTCTACTTTTTCATCATCCGAAGCAAGTACTGTGCATAGGAATGAATCGCCGCGAGCATATTCCGGTTGATCACAGTACACCGAATCGATGGATGGGGGCGCATTTACCCAGAATCTCATGATGATAAAATTGTTCTCAGTATCTCGTTCAAACGATGATGAATTGTCATGGGAATAACGAATACGGACATCGAGCCAACCGGACTGAGTTGGCGTGATAGGAATCATTACCGATGTTCTCGATCCATTCAAATCCCCAGCAGGCAATGAGATATTCGATGTAGCCATGAGTGCTGAACCGAGTACGTTGATAATCTCAAGTTGACCTACTGCACCATCCATTCCTAAATTCTCTAATCCGACTTCAAGAACTCCTGCTTGACCAACTGAAAGATTGTCTTGCAACCGAGCATCGAGAATATGAATATCATGGATTGTATCGATGTAAGGAGCCATCTTCGGATCACCAACTGTCACCCCCATCCACGAAATGTAGGTATTAGCTGCTGCATTCGCTTCTGCAAAACTGAATCCTTGGGAATACATGTTGAACAAGACACTTGGCTGTCCAACAGCTGTTAGATACGGCTCATACACGTACCCTTTGACGCCGCTTACTCCGTCTTCAAGCAAATCCGCAACCAGTGATTGGCCATAGGTTGTATCAATCGTAAATGATCGCCCCCCTGTCGAGACCGCTGTTTCAGCAATTGAACCGTTTACCCATGTCATGTGTGGGCGAATCGCTCTGAAACTCAGGCTGTCAAGGAAGACGGAACCACTTGTTGATGTAGCAACAACATCGATTGGAATTCGAATTCGAAACGCTGTTGCATTAGAATCTGGACGGAAACGAAGTGCTGCATCAACCCAATTTGTTTCAAACGGTTGTGAAGAAGAGGTGTTGGTCGAGAGTACATTTCCATTCTGATCGACCGCCTCAACGATAATTGAAAATGAACCATAAACATCTCCATTTCGAGAACCTGAAACGGATGCAATCCATGCATGGTCATTGAGTTCATTGGGTATCACGAGATACTGTTCGAGTGAAGCAGCCGATGTACCAGAACCTGAATATGCAGAACAGTCTTTGTAAATATCACGATGCAAACGAGTAACATCTCCGTCTGTAAGAGCACTTTCCCACACCATGACCTTATCGATCATCCCTTCAAAAAACGTAGACTGTGCCCGATTTACACCGAGTTTATACAAATCGATGTTGTTTATTGAACCGGAAGGGAAGGCGGTTGTTCTAACCAAGACACCATCGAAATACTGTCGAACGTTTCCGCTATCAAACACCGTAACTAGATGCATCCATTGTTGCGCCTCTATGTCTCCAAAAGCGTGGGTTTGATTATTGTGTAAGCGCCATTCGCCATTGAAGACAGCATGCTGGAACGAAGTGTTCGATCCTGCATTGTCTGAGACTGCAAAGACAGACGCATAATTAGGAAGCGTTGTTGAATTCGCCCAAACCCATTGACTGACAGTGAAATTCCCCACCCAATCGTCAACGTCAACCTCAACGTAATCATCGACTCCATCGAACCATAAACATCCACCATCAGGACAATTACGCCAATTTGTTGAGTCCATATTATACATTGTAAATGATGAATTTGCATCAACAGAATCGTTTGTCTCCGACCCATATCCTTCATCAAAATTCCATGCATGAAGAAGAGTTGAAGCAGATGGAGGGGTTGCATTGGCTACAAAGAATGCAGAGGATGGAATCAGTACTTTACTCTGATTTGGTCCAGACCAAGCAAGATTCAGTCCATGAGGACCTCCTCCTTGGAAAAATTCCACTCTGAAGTCATGCAACCCAGCAGATAGATTTCGGAATCCAGATAATTCACGCATACCGTGAGATCCATAGTTCGTGACCATGCTCACGCCATCGATCCAGAGTTCTGAACCGTCATCGCTTGTAAGGAAGAATGTCCAGTTTCCGGTTTCAGGTATATCGATAAGGCCACTGAATCGTGCACCCCAATTGTTCTTGAAACGGTCGTCTAATCCTGGATATGCTGCATACATGGCGTTGTATTGCAACGACGATTCGAGTCGGACGTGATCAGGAACTCGATCGATAAGCGAAGGCATAGAGCCCGTGTTGAAACTGATTCCTTCATTATCGAAGAATTCAGAATAAATCCCTTGCGTTCCGTTCCCAGATTCTTCAGAACACGTTGCAGACATTGATGCTTCAACCGCTCCATTGCCTCCTTTCTTCGTTTGTGTTTGATACGACCACGCAAATGTATCGCCAGGCGAGAGTGATGGACTGGTCGCATTCCAATGTTTTGCTCCACTCGACCAAGTAGAACTCTCAGTATCAAACCCTGAATTCTTCGCCCATGATGTGGCCCAATTCCCGTCATTCGAACCCCAGGAAGCATAGCCCATGACATTGCTAATATTAGTCACGAAGCCTGTTTCTTCATCGAAAATAACAGTCTGGTTGTAGGTTTCTATGAGGGATGTATTCGCTGCATAGAGGTCATCATTCCAGAACTTGTAACCTGAACCATTGCGGTTTGTTGCCAAATCGAGGACTGTAGTGCCTCGTTGTCCAAGACTGTTGTTCGCCTTCTCTATGAGTTGCAATGCTGTGTCAACGGTGTACCCAGTAAGTCGTGTGACTAGATAGAAGCCGTGTTTCTGTCGAGAAAACGATTCATACCCGCCTCCTGCTAAAGGCCCATACCCATGCGTCCCCCAGTAATCGCCACCGATGCTGTTGTTGTACGATCCCCCGAGAAGAGAGAATTCTTGGTCGAAGGATGCCTTGTTGTTTCCACCATTTACTCTTAGGGGCATTCCCTTGTTTGTGACAAGGTAGTTCATATCTGAAACATTGCTTCGATTACTCAGCATCTCGAGAAATGGATATGCAAAGTACTCATTGAACTGATTACGATTGATTGTTTCCCCCGTAGGTGTGCCATCCGCGTCGAAAATGAACACTCGTTCCAGGCTGATGTTACGAGCTTCAACAAAGGCCCATCCGATTGTTTTACTCGATTCAGATTTGTTATTGATCAACACCCCTACATCGCTGTAATCATACAGAGTAATCGGGTCAAATCCGTTAGGTACGGCGATAGGTTGTTCTTCCAAATCAAGCCAATCTTGACTGATTGTGAATCCAGTGAATTGATGCTCCATGACAGGCTCTTGTGGAGGACGTTCGTGCTGAAGAGGGGAGATCAACGCAGAAAAAAGAGTTCCAATCATCAAAAAGGTGAGGAAAAAACTCGTCCTCATGCCTCCTCCCATAGACATTCTAAGTTGGAATGTAGTTTAGCACTATTGCTTCCATGAGATGCTCATATTCAATCAAAAAGCCTTGTTTTCATCAAAAAAGCACTGAAAGAATATGAAGGGTGGCCCCCTCTGATGATAATGATGGCAGAGTTATACATGTCTCGAACTTGTAAATGGGGGACTCTCCGCGTCGTAGGAGGCGACGTTTGGAATCATGAGGGTGATGTCTTGATCACTCCTGCAAATAACAGACTCTCTGGTCGAGAAGGACTTGACCACATGGTCCATCAAAAAGCAGGAAAAGAATTGACTCAAGCAACGCGTAATATTTGCTTGGAGATGAGGAAAATCAACGCACCTCCTTGTGCAGTTACACATAATGTTGTCACTGAACCCTATGCTTTGGCGGACCGATTTAAGCACATCATTCACGTTGTTGGCCCAGATTGCCGCCGACCAAATCAAGACGAGACACGTCGAGACCTCCTTCCAGTAACCTATGAGAACCTGTTCAAAACACTCGCTGAACTGGATGGCGTTGAAACAATCGTTACCCCTCCTATCAGCATGGGAGTCTTTGCATACCCTCATCGAGAAGGGGCTCGCTTAACTCTCGAAACTGTTCTTGGCATCCTCGATGCAGAAGAAGATCCCGGAATCAAAATGTTCACAATCGTGGTGAAAGAAAAGAACTTCATCTCGAACATGAGGACGGTCTACAGAGAAATCAATGACCTTCTTCCAGGTATTGACACTACAAACCAATGAGGATGAAGCGATGAGCGACCTACCTCGCATGGTACGTGTTGCTTTAGAATCAAGCAAATTTGCATTTGATGCAGTCTTGATGGTTTCAAACGATAGCCGTAAAGTTCGTTCTATTGTTCCCGTTCTCCCTGAAAATTTACCGTTGCGCGTCATGACGAGTCTCAATCGCGTAAGAGATGCTTTGATGGAACATCAGATTGATGCACAGGTGTTGGAAGAAGGGCTCTCTTCCAAAGGACTCTCAGTTCTCAACGAATTGTATGATTTGGTTTTGCAAGGAATGGGCGAACGTTGGGTCGCAAAAGGCGGAAGATTGCTTATTGTGATGGCAGAGCCAATTGACGGTGTCCTCGTGGTAGATTCAGCCATGCTGGGAGCAGGAAGACTCGCATCCATTGCCGAAGAACAATCCATTGAACTGGATGTACTGATGCGAATGGTCGAGTTATCGAGAGCCGTTGGAACACGGGGCCGAGAAGGATCTGCAGTTGGTGCATTATTTGCAATAGGGAACATTCAGAAGATGCGTGGCCATTCCACCTCAATGGTGTTGAATCCATTCAAAGGACACAGCGTATCCAAACGAGATGTTCGAAATCGAGAAAATCACGAGACAATGGCTGAATTTGCTTGGCTTGATGGAGCAATTCTGTTCAATCGAGAAGGTATTGCAAGCGATGCAGGACGGTATATCCAAGTTCCAGCAGGCCTCTCTCCAAAGTCAGGAGAAGGAGGTCGCCACCTTGCAGCGCGTGCGATATCTCAACTTGCAGATGGCGTTGCAATTGCCGTCTCTTCAACAGGAAGCATTGTTCTTTATGCCAATGGACGTGAACGTTACCGCGTACGAATCAAATGATTTCTTCAATCGCTTGTTCAATAGTTACTTCACCGCGAGCGACCTTTCGAGCAAGGTCGGTGGGAATCGTCACTCTTCCATTGCTCTTTTTTCGGCTCATTCGTTGAATGTCTCTTAATTCCCCATCGCTTGGGTTGATCTCTGTCATTTCCCAAACCTGGTGTCCAGATAGGGTGGCGATTCGTACTGCTGCAACACCGTGTTGTTGTCGGTTAAGTCCACGAGAGGTCTTATTTTCCTTCACTAATTCGACACAATAACCCTTTGCAAGAAGAGAATTCACCAACTGGTCTCGGTGTGAGGGCGACCCGTTTCCTAAGCGAATGAGAAGATGCTCAAACGATTGATGTTGCAACAACGCATCGATGCGATGAAGGCATTCATCGATTGATTCGGTTTGAATTGTATCGATTAAAACACCGTCTGCTAACCAAGCCAAACCAGGTCTAGGTCCCGTATCAATTCCAAGAATGAGTCGATATGTTTGTTGTGGGCTGCGCAGGGCAAAAATGGCTTCTTCAATCATCTCGTCAATCGATTCGAGTTTGGCCGCAATGGGTCTGCCTTCGTCACTTCGTTCAGCAACTTCTTGTGGGGTCCCAATCCAAATTGAATCTTGGTGAGGCAGAGGTTCGTTGATCGAGTATTGTTCAACATCGATGTTACGTTCACGCAACAGTTGCATTACGCGATAGGCTAACTGAAAATTTTCAGTCCTTACACCAATCTTCTGCACATGTTGTTGTCTCTTTTAATGTCCTTTAATCATCCGATTCAAAACAGAAACAAGAATCACGTTGTATTTGTCGTAAAATGACCGAAGTCAATAAAGGCGGCTGACATTGATGTCTGCTCATGTCAAGTCAATACGAACGAGAACTGCGCCATGTCTTGGCAGGGATTCCTGCTGGTGTGGAGGCGGTGATTCGGTCGTGTTCTGTTGAGGAAAAAGAACGCATGCGAATGGTTCTGAAGCGCCCTTTTTTGGTCGTTCGAGCAGCTGGTTCAGGAATTGAAGGCAGCGGCGATTTGTTGGTTCTTCGCGGAGATATCTGCTTCCCTATTGAAGTAAAAACAACCCGGCCAAGTAAACTCTATCTCAGCGGCAGGACATTGGATCAATACAATGCTCTGGTCTACGAAGGCGAACGATGCGGTCTTATGCCGCTTTATGCGCACAGATTGAAAGGGGTTCGTGGTGACTCATGGAGAATTTTCCGAGTTGAAACAACCACACTTACTGGAAGTTTAGGCGTACTCGCTCGTCGAATCCCTTCCTTGCCGAGAACAAGAAATGGCAGAGCGTTTATCGATTGGGAGCAAGGCATGCCGCTTAACGAATTCATTGAAATTGTTTGTCAACAAGATGCATCATCACCAACTCTTGGATTCCTTCAAGGTCGGATTGAATTTGAACAACCACAAGTCACCAAACCCTCGGTTATTGAAGAACTACTGCGTCGACGTTCAGCCTGACTTGCTCTAGAAATACGGCAAAAAGATGGTGAACAAGAGGGCAAACAAAATCATGAACGAAGAGTAGTTGCTTGCTTTTCTTGACCAGTGATCGATCCACATCGGATGGAAATCCCACAGTTTGAGTTTCCGGCCAACCGCTCTAAATCGAGACAAACCAGCGTGAACCATGTCTTTGAACATATGACCTCCATCGAACGGAACCATCGGAATGAGGTTTGTGAATCCGAGAAGGATATTGACCCACATGATCCAAAATAACAGATTCACGATGAACAGGAGACCTTCTTTGCCAAGCAGGCCGCTGATCCAACCATCATCGGTTTCAAGCATCGCTTCTTCAGCAGGAGCCATCGCAACTCCTTGAGATTCGAATGGCAAAATCATCACTTGAATCACATGGATTGGAGTAAGCAGAATACGTTGAAGGAAAGTGAACTCCTTGTTTGGGGATAGAGGCCCAGCAAGTCGATCAATACCGGCGGTGTTTTGTGACATTCCTTCGACGCCCAAGAAGGCATCACCCGGCTCTATCTCGAGAATTTCTAAGTTGGATTTAGAGTACCCTTCTGAAAGATAATGCTGATATTTATCTCCCAATGTGATTGTAAGATTCTCTGAAACACCGTTATCGTGAATCACGCCAACGGTGATGTTTTCACCTGCCTTGTGGTTTTCCATAAGGCTTCTAAATCCATCAAGACCAACAACTTCAGTTCCATTGATCGTGGCAATGACATCCCATGGCTCCATTCCTGCATTGTCTGCTGGTTGGTCTTTGACAATCCCACGAACGTGTATTGTTTGATCGTTGGTTGAAAATTGTGCAGCCAGTCCACCTAGGAGAAGGAGAATTGCAAATGCAGCAAAAAGGTTGGTTGCAGGGCCTGCTGCAAACATTCGTTGCCGTTCTTTCCTTGGAGCCTTAAACAACTCTTCAGCCTGTGGTTCTGCAAATGCTCCAAGCGGGAGCGGGCCAAGTTGGAGTAGGCCAAAAGAACGGATTCTCATTCCATGGCCACGTGCGAGGAGCCCGTGTCCGAATTCGTGAATAACAAGCGCAACGATGAAACCGATCAATCCCCACCAAAGTGGAATCATTGGATTCAATCCAGGTATAGCTACAAGTTCACTTGCCGATGGAGGCGGCGTGTCTACTGGGTTAAAGATCGAAGTAATGAATGCCAAAATGACGACAAGTGCTACGCCGATCATGGCTAGATTGCATACCCAAAGGGAAACCTCTCCATAGAAACGCCAAAACTTTCTGGGTTTAGCCACCTTTTCGAGCAGGTCTAAACCTCGCTTGGTTCGAACCATGAGAACAAAACCAAAGACGCGAGTTGCATTCCACTGGTCGAGTTTTCCATCTCGTTCCCATTTTTTCAGGAGAAGGTACCAAGCGAAAATGAGCAATGGGATGACGCGCCAGTCAAAATTAACTGCACCCCATGACGCTGCCATTGCTTATGCCAACCCTTGCCTCCATTTCAATCAATGCACCTTCCCTTCAATGTGAAGGTTCATCAATGGGAGACTTGAGGTAGGGGCATGCTCCACCGTAGCGCCATTGAAACATGGACCAACGATAAGTGGGGTCAACAAGCCATTCAAATTGCTGAATGGCTCATTGAAGATGATATTGTCCAAGCCTTTGTTCGATTGCAACGAGGAGCACTCATTATCGACGGAACAATCGATGAAACCGGTCATATGCGGTGCAAAAATCATCTGCACATCCCGTTCGATCAGTGGAACCCCGGCTCGATTCAAGCATCTCGTTCCCGAGACTCCAGTGTTCGCTTTCGCCATCGTCATGCAGAAATCACGCTTTCAGCACGATTTCGAGCACCTGAATGGGGCCAGGCACTCCTTGAAGAATGGCTTATGGAACAGAGAGGGGAGGAAACTCGGCCAAAAAGTTCTGAACAACGCCTCGCCACAATTCGTCGATCAAAAGCAAGTGTTGAGCGATACCTCGAACAATCAAACCTTGATTATGCTCAAGAATTGCTCCTTATGACAAAGTTGAGTATACATTCAGCAGAACGACATTTGTCATCGCAGAAGCAACCAAGCGACAGTGAAGAATGATCATTCTTCTTCAGTGATTCCAAGAGCAAAAAGCAGCCCTTCTTCCTGTTTGGCTTGAGTGTATTCTGGAGAAGACATAAACAGCTTTCGAACGGCCGGATCGATGATCATTGGAATGAGCAATATCCCTCCTATACAGAGGAAAAGGTAGAGTATTGACGAAGAAGGAACGAATTCCAAACCAGGGCCACTTCCACTGACCATCAGTTTGACTGAACCGAGCCAAGGAATCTCTCCACCTGCTCTTCCAACAATCCATGATTCTTGTACAGGGCCAAGCGTCGAACCATCATTTGTTCGAAGTCCAGAAGAACCCTTTACCGCTGCTGACCCTTGATCGACAGAGCATTGGTTTGCATCTCCTAGCGTTAACAAACCTGAATGAGCAGGGACCCAATCCTCAACCACGAGGTATTCTTCTACACCTGCATGAGCCATTCGATCGCAATCATAGTACCCCGATTGAACACCATCAAATGCGAGTGTAATCGATGTTACATTGCTTACATTGGTTCCAGGAACGTCCCATGTGTAAACGCAGGCACCAGCCTTTCCGTCAACAATCCACTCCGAATCAAAAGAAGCATCATTCGAACATTCACTTTCATTGCTTGCTTGAAGGACTTCATTTGGAATCACTCGTAGAATAGCCCGGTGGATAATTGGAGTGGTCGCTTCTCCGTTTTTCTTGTAGATGACGACATCGCCTTCCATTCCATGTGATTCATATCCGTAATTTCGATGAGACTTGTCAGTTGCTTCTGCAAATGTTACCAAAGAATCAATCGATGTATCATGGACGAGAACCAAGTCTCCTGCATCGATGCTTCCGACTTCTCCATCTTCTGCATGAATCATGCTCGATGATTCAACAACAACCAACGGGGGCATCGACCCGGTATGTGCATAGAGAGCAAAAATGAGGATGGCAATCATGCCGCCAGCAAGGAGAACCTCTCGAATGAGAAGTTGTACCGAACTGGTCTCTTCCAAAGTTCCACCTGCCTTAGCGTCGCAGGCCTCGTTCTTGAAGGAATGTGTTCCAACGCTCTTCATGACCTGCTCCGAGTGCAGATGCGGAGCGGTCTCCATCAGAACGTCGTCGCTTTAATTCAGCAGTACTTTGGATTTCGTATATTTCGTCGAGCGTGTTTGCATGACCCTTGAAGACAAGGAATTCGGGAGTTATCACGACCAAGCCAAGTCCTGATAAAACAACAAGACCGATTGCAAGGCCTGTATATTCTGAAAACGGATCCGTATTCTGCAGGAACAGCAATTGACTCAAGCCTGCTAAGAACAGAACCATCAATGCTCCAAAAGCAGTTGCTAAAATCAAGTATTGTCGCCCGTGTTGAGCTGCCCACCATCGTGAAAATAAACCAGCCATCGTCTCGCCTCTTGTGGGGCTATGCAAGGAAGGATTCATGACCATTGCGGAGAATTGTTCAAATGCCCTGACGCCGATGTGTTGATATGGTATATTGAAATGGTATCTATCAAGGGATGTCTGCATTATGCGAAAAGCACTTTTTTTATCACTCCTTTTCACACTCTCCGTCATGGCTCCGTTGGCCTCTTCAGCAACCACTGAGACCCAATTCAAAGGTGGAGCAACCTCCTATCAACACACCTTTAACGGTCAGGGGAATGGTTCAGCGGGAGTGATCACGTTCCCTTACGGCGCTGAGGTCACATCCGCTCAATTCAATTTCCTTGGTGAAGCGAGCACGACGACTTGGAACAACATGACCAACAACAAGGATTTCGGCGGCGTTGGCACTGGGCAATGGTCCGGAGGTCCAAACGGATTCCCATACGGGGCAAGAACCAATCTCGAAACTGCGAATGACGAAATCGCATTGCGAGGCAACCCTACGAGCAATGCCGTGACCTTCAGGAGTTCAAACGATCTATCAAACACAGGATCGTCAACTCTCAATTCTACGGGTCAATTCGTTGCGCTTGGGGATCAAGGGTACAACAGCATATCCAAGCAATTCACTGATCTATCTGTATCATCCACAGCAGCTTGGAACTACAGAGGAATTGTGGTGAAAGTGTCTGATGATGAGATTCATTCAACCAGATACACAAGCACTTCGATGTATTCTGCCCCATCAATTCAGAGATTCAATGCTACAACCGGAGCATACCTCGGTACTGCAAGTATTTCCACTTCATCATGCACTTCCTCAGTTTCCAGCTATTGGTATGATGCTACAGTTGACTCGAATGGAAATGTTTGGACGGTTTCCTACTCCTACTATTACCTGACAAAGTGGACCCTCAATGCTGCAAAGACGCAATGGTCTTGCTCCAGCTATACCAACTACAACTATCCAACATACCTTACAGGGGTTGATTTCGATGAAGATACTGGAAAACTTTTCGTCAGTTATTACGATTCTTCAACTTACCCTACCTACAACAGATATCTTATGGAAGTAAACCCCTCCAATCCGTCATCGATTAGTTCGACTTGGGACCTTGGAACCGCTGCAGATTACAATTACAAAACGACCTCAACGGCTGGAAATCCAAACTCTGGACTTGTTGTTGACTTGCCTCGTATCATTCTCAATGAATACAATCAGCAAGGATCACGACATCACCATTTCACGATGAATGGATTCAATCTCGATAAGATGGGTGTGCAAGAAATGCCAAATGGTGGCCACTACGGAATTTCTCAAGACGATGAGAGCGGGAAAATATTGTTCGCTTGCTACTACACTTCTTACTGCAGCAGCGTGTCCCGTAAAATCCACATGTGGGGCGATGGGGCTGTCTTTGATGAAAGAACACCCACAACAACCAGTACAACGATTCTTGGCAAAACCACAACATCCAGTCGTTCTGTTGATGAGATCACGTTGCAAAGTGCAATCGGATATGTTCCTACAGGGACTTCCATTGATATTGACGTATCCAATGATGACGGAGTAACATGGAAATCAATAGCAGTTGGAGACACTCAGGCGTTTTCAGCGTCTGGGAATAAAATCACTTGGAGGGCGACCCTCAACGGAACCTCAACAGCCACTCCTATTCTCGATCAAATCACTGTTCAATACACAACCAATTATTACACCAGTGGGAATTTCTATGTCCGCTCAAACTACAATAATCCGTTCCCCACCTATGTTGCAGCAACAATTCATTACAATGCAACCATCCCATCGGGCACATCGATGACTGTGCAACTTGGCGGCAGCACCTCAAGCCTTTGCAGCTCTGGATTGACCACATTTGGCCAATCAGGACTCACCAAGTCGTTCACAACTCCGAGTTATGGATATCTTTGCCTCAAGGTTTCATTCTCAACCTCAAATTCAGCGAATACACCTGTTCTAGAAGATATTCAGGTTGCTCTACACAGCAACGCTCCAACCCGTCCTGGATTTGAAATTCATGAACCAATAATATCTGACCCATGGGAGCCTCCCGAGGATTTCAACCCGCCAACAGTCCCAACGGTTGGATGGAGCGAAAACGGAGCATTGGTCGGCACTAAAACGATCAATGCAGCAGGCCCAACAAACCTTATTGTGAAGGCGTTCAACGATCGTATTCCAGATACTGGCCGTGGATTTGTAGAAATACCAATCGACTTGACATCCGAGAGCAGCGGTATTTTGACCCTGACTTCGTTTAGTGTCACTTACACCATGCAAACCCTTAATCTTGAAATCACTATTCCAGAAGGCGAAATTCTCCACGAACGTAGCGAACCTTACGAAGTCGTCACACGCCACATCGTTGGTGAAAGCGCAACTGCTATCCGAGAGGCTAGGCTAACATTGATGACAACATCATCAGCAGCCAACCCGACAATGTACTGGCAAAATGGGGACATCTTCCCCTCACCAAATGACCCAGAAGGGTATGTTGTCATGGATGGAAATTCATACTCTATCTTGAACAACAGCATTCTTGAAATTCACTGGTTGTTTAGAATTACAAGTGAATTCCCTGATCAAAGCAATGTTCGTTTCAGGACTGGTTGTACTGACGACAGCGGTTCTGCAGGATTCTCACCTCTCGATCTCAGAAGCGATGAAGGGCTCACAGTCAATCGAACCTTTGGACTTGGGTGGTTGAAAGTTCGAGACAATGAAGGAGATCTTGTTCGTGACGATGTTCCAGACAATGCCTGGGTCTCTGCTGGAGAAACGCTCTACTTCCAAGGTGCTATGTGGTTCATGGATTCAGACGATGCTCCTTTGGACAGTGCCTTTGACGTCCGTATTTCCAGAAATGGTTGGATTGAGTCAACCGCTCGAGATACAACCAATAACAACGGTTCGTTCTTCATTAGTGTCGTAACTCCAGAGATCGATGTGCCTGATGGACTGAAGTATGAAGTTCAAACCTACAATGAGCGAAATCCAACTCACGTCATGGCGCCAAACTCGGATTGGGCAAGAACATTCAAGGTTGATGCAACACCTCCTGAGAGAATGAAATTACACCCGACTGATGGTTCATATGAAGCAGGTGTCCACAATCAAGATGTCAGCATTCTGGTACGTGATGCAGTCGGTGTTCCAATGGAACTCACGCTCAAGTATTGGGTTGAAGCAGATCATGATGTCAACAGAAACGGTATTGCTGATGATGGAGAATACGCAAGCAAGCAAGTCACGAACATGAGTGAGGACAACAACAAGAGGTTCATCACAACAATCGATCACTCTAGAAACCCGAATATGGGCCGTGTTTCTTACTACTGGCAAGGTGGCGACCAAGCTGGAAATCCAATCTTCTACACTCAATCTGATTCTGAAGGTGTCGTTTACGAACTCCAATCTGGGCCAGGATTCAACTTTGATGATGCAACGTTCCAAACTCGAAAGGATTCTGCTGCAGTCTTTACTGGCCTTGAATGGGTTGGTCACAATGATGACGAAGCCGTGTATGCTGGTATTGAGCAATCCATCACAGTCGGATTTATCGATGCAAACACTGCGATTGACTTTGAACATATTTCTCTCGTCTTTGACTTTGAAGGTCCAAACCCAAGCAGGGATGCACAACGAATTTCTTACTCAGGTTTGAATGACACCTTCTGGAGTGAGAGCCAGTACATTCATCTCAGTCAGACCAGCAACATGTATGAAACAACCAATGAATCTGGGCTTCCGTGGATTATTGTAACGTTCAAATTCACATTTGCTTGGGATTGGCCTGATGAGGAAATGGGCGATCTAGCTCTTGTTTTCAAAGAACGTGGTTCTCCACAGGACGATATGCTGCTCATCTTAGAACACACATTCAGAATTGAAAATGATTTCACACTCTCTCCAACAGATTACACTGTCGAGGATATTAGTGAGCCAAGAACAGGAAATGTAGCGGATGGCACACGTGTTCGCAAGGACGATCGATTAGCGTTCAGTGGACGTGTAGTTTACGAAGGAAGCAATGTTCCTGCACCTCGAAACGTTGGTATTTTGGTCGAAGTCTTTGATGGCGAAAAGTTGTGGAGCGATGGTTCTCTTACCG
>JBMZTB010000033.1:0-17290 GCA_049623485.1 Candidatus Poseidoniaceae archaeon | reverse complement strand
ACAATTTGTAATGCATCAAGGTGAGAATGTGCTGTTGAGCAAAACTTGACCATATCGGAATCTTCGCTCTTTTCTCGGACAAATGTTGCAATGTCTTCGGAGTTGGGCGTTCCGTTTATGTCATGGGATGAATGAATGACTTTACATCCTGCTTTCTTAGCGCTTTCATTCAAAGCCTTGAACTCAGTTTCTTCAATCGATGTTTCGATATCAATCCAAGTAACATTTGAAGCGATTGCTAAATTGAGGATTTCAATTCTCTCTTCTTCAGTCCCTGGGAAAAAACCACCCTCTCGAGGGGGACGGTTGGTGAATATAACAGGAATTCCGATCGATTCTTTCAGCTTTTGAATGGAGGCAGCTGCATCTATCGATGTTGCATCGTTTATTTGCCATTCCGATTCAGGTGGCATGACCAATTTTGTTTCGCCATCTTCTTGCTCAACTTCAACAGGTTCTGGTTTTGAGAGGTAGAGTCTATCGAAACGAATTTCGACGAGGTCTGCACCTGCAGTAGAGGCTCTTGCGGCTTCGTCAACCATTGCTTTAACGGTCGTAGAGTCGAGTGCAACGCAAATTGTAGGTTCAGGCATATTGCACTCGACTGGTGACCTCTTCTTAACGCTCACGGCTGTCGATGTTCTTCCAGAGTCGTCAGAATTGTCCTGAATGGTTGTTATTTTCGCCTAATAAAAACATCACACAGGAGCCTTACAAGGGGGTATGTTTACATACCTCCGTCGGCCATCTTTAACAGTTAGAAGAAGGGTAAATGTGCCGCTGGCCTAAACGCCGGACGGAGCCACAATTCTTAGCGAAAAAAAGAGATGGAAATTATGTCAGAAAGTTACGGTGCAGATAGCATCCAAGTACTCGAAGGATTGGAAGCAGTTCGTAAAAGACCCGGTATGTATCTTGGCGATCCCCACGATGGGTCTGCCCTACACCATTGCATATGGGAAGTTGTTGACAACTCCGTTGACGAACATCTTGCAGGGCACACGAAATCTATTGACATCACCTTGAATCCAGATAACTCGTTATCTGTTCGCGATTATGGCCGGGGCATTCCAGTAGGAATTCATGAAGAATATGGAATATCAGCGGCTGAAGTCATCATGACCAAATTGCACGCTGGTGGAAAATTTGACAATAGTTCGTACAAGGTTTCGGGAGGTCTCCACGGAGTTGGCGTATCGGCAGTTAATGCAGTTTCTGAATGGATGGAGATGACCATACACCGAGATGGCGTTATTTATTTCCAGAGATATGAAGCAGGCGTGCCAGTTGAAGCACTGAAAGAAATCGGCACCTGCAGTGATACAGGGACTATGATCGCTTTCAAACCCGACTTATCGATTTTTACCGAAGTTGTTGAATTTGATATCGAAGAAGTAAATACTCGCGTCAGTGAAACTGCTTTCTTGAATGCTGGCTTGAAGATTTCAATCACTGATCAGCGAGGGGATGAATCGCACGTTGTCGAGCACCTTTACGAAGGCGGATTAGCAGAATATGTTGGCCAACTTAACGAACGAAGAGAAGCTCTCCACGCAGATGTGATTACAATCAAAGGTGAAAAAGAGATTGAAAAGGGCACAGTTGAAGTTGAACTTGCCCTCCAGTGGTCCGATGCCTTTAGTGAATCTATACGCTGTTATACGAACATTATCCGCAACAAGGACGGAGGCACCCACATGTCTGGTTTGCGTACTGCATTAACCAGTTCAGTGAATACCTATGCCAAGAAAAAGAGTCTCCTCAAGGGTGATGCCCTTTCAGGCGACGATGTACGTGAAGGCTTAGCTGCAGTTGTTAGTGTAAAACACCCTGACCCATCCTTTTCATCTCAGACTAAGGATAAGTTGGTTAGCAGTGAAGTGACTGGGATCGTGCAAACAATCGTTTATGACAAACTCGGTGAATTCTTCGAAGAAAATCCCTCCGTTGCTAAACAAATCGTCGAGAAAGCCCTCCTTGCATCAAAAGCAAGGGAAGCAGCCCGAAAGGCTCGCGATTTGACGCGCAGAAAAGGCGTTCTTGAAGGAGGTGGCTTGCCAGGAAAACTTGCTGATTGCCAGTCAAGAGACCCAAGCGAATGCGAAGTCTACCTTGTGGAAGGTGATTCCGCAGGCGGTTCGGCCAAAACAGGCCGTGACCGTCGTATCCAAGCGATACTTCCATTGCGTGGAAAGATCCTCAATGTTGAACGACAAAAACACAATGCTGCTAAAGTCTTCCAAAACCAAGAAATTCAAACGATGATACGTGCGCTTGGAGCAGGTGTTGGAAATAATCCTGAAGATGAAGGTGGATTTAACACTGAGAAGTTGCGTTACAGCAAAATTATCATCATGACTGACGCTGATATCGATGGCGCCCACATACGTACATTGATGCTCACATTCCTTTGGAGATTTATGAGACCTGCCATCGAGAAAGGCCATGTTTACATCGCACAGCCTCCACTCTTCCAACTTTCAAAGGGGCGAGTCAGCAAATATGCTTTCACAGATGAAGAAAGGGACATAATTCTTGATGAATTAAGAGGCGATAACCCCAACGCCAAGATCGGCATCCAAAGATACAAGGGTCTTGGTGAAATGAATCCTGAGCAGTTGTGGGAGACTACGATGAATCCAGAGACGCGTACGATGCTAAAAGTCACAGTAAAGGATGCAGAAGAATCAGACAGGATGTTTGAAATCCTGATGGGAGAAGATGTTCCTGATCGAAGGGCGTTTATCGAACGTCATGCAAAGGAGGTGACCAACCTTGACATCTGAAGATGAAAATATTGAACAAGAAAGCGGCGATTCTGTTGAATCAGGTACCGTATTGAATCGATCCCTAAATGATGAGATGAAAACCTCGTACATTAATTATGCAATGTCTGTTATCATCGGCAGAGCTCTTCCCGATGCACGTGATGGATTGAAGCCAGTACATCGCCGTGTGTTGTATGGTATGCATGAAGGAGGACATACTTCAGAAAAGAAATTCAGTAAGTCAGCACGTTCTGTGGGAGAAGTTATGGGTAAATACCACCCACATGGCGATCAATCCATTTACGATACTATGGTTCGAATGGCACAAGAGTTTTCGTTAAGGTATCCTCTTGTAGATGGCCAAGGCAACTTTGGCTCCATTGATGGAGACCCTCCTGCCGCAATGCGATATACGGAAAGTCGTCTAGATAAGATCTCAAAGCATATGCTTGAGGACATTGAGAAGAAAACCGTTGATTTCCAACCAAATTTCGATGATTCCGAGATGGAACCTTCAGTTCTCCCTGCCCGCTTACCTAACCTGCTTCTCAATGGCAGTGATGGTATTGCTGTCGGTATGGCTACTCGGATTCCACCGCACAACCTCACCGAAGTTGCGGGTGCAATTCGACTACATGTTGATCGCATTTTGGAAGAAGGTGTTGAAAATTCAGGCATGCCTTCAATCTCTATAGATGAGTACATGGAGCATGTAAAAGGCCCCGATTTCCCAACTGGAGCAACCATTCACGGCATAGACGGTATTCTCGACATGTATTCCACTGGTAAGGGCAGATTCCATGTCCGATCCAAGTGCGATGTCTATGATGATTCAAATGGGAAGAAGATTGTCATCCATGAAATTCCGTATCAAGTCAAAAAGGCTGACATGCTTGTACACATCGCAGAATTGGTGACAAAAGGAACGATCGTTGGAATTCGTGACATCCGAGATGAATCTTCAAAGGAAGGAATTCGAGTTGTTATTGAAGTTAAGAATAATGCCGATCCGCACGCTGTACTCAACCAATTATTCAAGTCCAGCCGTTTGCAAGAATCTTATTCTGCCAACATGATGGGTATTCTGGACGGTCGGCCAGTACTTCTTACCTTACCTGTAATGTTGCATACTTATGTTGAGCATAGAGAGTCTGTGGTTGAACGACGTGCACAATTCGAACTTGAAAAAGCAGAAGCACGAGCTCACATTCTAGAAGGTCTTGTAAAAGCTCAAGACCGAATTGATGATGTGATTGCAGTTGGGAAAGCAAGTTCCAGCCGAGAACAATTTGAAGCCGTTTTGAAAGGAACTGAGACAATGCCTGGTATTGCTGCGTTTGGTTTTACCGAACCTCAAGCAAAAGCAATCGCCGAACGACGTCTGTATCAGTTAAGCAGACTTGATGTTGAAAAGGTAACCAACGAATATAATGAATTGAAAATTAAGATCGCTGATCTCCAGGATATCATTTCTTCCAAATCCCGCCGACTCGAAATTTTGATTCAAGAATTGAATGAAATGGTCGAAAAGCACGGGGATGAACGCCGTTCAGAAATCGATAAGATGCCATTATCAATGGACAGGGAAGATTTGATTGAAGAACGGGCCATTGCAATTACATTGACTGATGACAATTACATCCGTCACGTACCTGTAGAAACATTCCGCGTTCAAAACCGAGGCGGAAAAGGACTCAAGGGTGTTGCTACTAAAGATGAAGATTCACCTCAATCAATTGTAACTTGTTTTAGCAAAGATCGCTTATTGATTTTTACAAATCTTGGAAGAGTTTACGGTTTGAAAGCATGGGAAACACCACAAGGAAGCAGACACAGCAGAGGAACTCATATTCGCAATCTCTTGGAAAATTTGCAAGAAGGTGAAAGCATTGTTAGTATTTTGCCAATTTCGAAAACCCTTGTCGATGAAGTAACCGAAAAATGCCTCAAGGTGAAACTCGAAGATGGTGAAAAGCGCCCAAGTTCAGGCTATTTCTTGATGTTTGCCACCAAATTAGGTCTCATCAAGAAGACCGATCTGCACGAATATGTCCGAATCAACAGAAATGGAAAATACGCTCTTAGATTCAAACTCGATGATGATTCGCTTGTTAATGTACAATCGAGTGTAGAGACCGACGATATTGTGATGATCTCATCGACCGGTTATGCCAGCCGGTTCAAGTGCGATGCTATCCGGACTTCTGGAAGAGTATCGGGTGGTATTTATGGAATCAAAGTTGGAAGCCGTAAGGGGTCTGGAGGAGGGCATGTTGTTGGCATGCTCGCCATGAGCGAATATGAATCTCAAATTCTGACGATTTCAAAATACGGTATGGCTAAGCGTAGCCGACTTGGAACTGCCGATCGCGTTCCTGATCTTGATCGTGATGGAAATGAACGATTTGATGACGATGGTCAGATGAAAATGATGACTGATGGTTACCGCTCAACAAATCCGGGTGCAAAAGGTGTACGGACAATGAAACTTGACGAGCAATTTAACGATGAACTGATCAGTGTTCGACGCATACCCGACCTTGAGGACAACCTGTTCGTCCTTACCAAGAAAGGAATGATGATCCGTCTTGCTGTAAATCAGACCAAAGAAACTTCAGGGAAATCCACCAGAGGAACCCGAATTATGGAACTTCGAAACAAGAAGAAGACCGCATTCGAAGATGAGATTATCTTCACTGCTCGTCTTCCAGCTGAACTTGTTGAACAAGATGAATTCGAAGCCATGGATACAGATGGTGATGGAGTCGTTAGTCGTGAAGAATTTGAAGCTGCACAGGCCTCAAAGTCTGATTCAATCCTCGAAGAAGAGTGAAATTGTCCAATCGACGCCTTCAAACATGATTCATGTCTGAGGTGGGTTGTACCGGGCTGTTTCAACTGGTATGGTGAGATAAATGGATGAGCGTTCTTTGATTTATGATTGGAATACCATTGAGTATGAATTTAACCGAAACCCAAACAACCATCCGCACGGTGTTTGGTTTGACGATGAGACTCTACGCGATGGTTTACAAAGTCCATCTGCACGTAATCCAACGATTGAACAGAAAATCGAATTGCTTACCTACATGGAAAAACTTGGCATTCAAAAAGTGGACCTTGGTTTACCAGGTGCAGGGCCATTCCACGTCGAGCATATTGATTCAATGCTAAATCATATTACTGAAAATGACTATTCAATCCGCCCAGGTGCTGCAGTTCGTACCCTAATGAATGACATTGAACCCCTTGTTGAATTACAACAAAAACATGGTATTCCTGTCCAGGCTTCCGCTTTCCTTGGTACAAGTCCAATACGACAATACGCTGAAGGGTGGACAATGGAAAAGTTGCTCTCGACAATGGAAACAGCCGTTTCATTCGCAGTTGAGAACGACGTCCCAGTCATGTTTGTCACGGAGGACACCACACGTTCAAAGCCAGAAGATATCAAACTCATCTATCAACGAGCAATGGAATTAGGAGTTCGTAGAATTTGTGTGTGTGATACATGTGGCCACGTAACGCCAAATGGAGTGAAAAAACTTCTGAATTTCATAGATGAAGAAGTCATCAAAGACGGAGGTTACGATAGAAGAGATATCGAAGTCAATTGGCATGGTCACCAAGATCGTGGACTCGGTGTTGCCAACAATATTGCAGCGGTTGAAGCTGGAGCAGATGTCGTTCATGGAACTGCACTTGGTCTTGGAGAGCGAGCAGGCAATGCACCTCTTGATCAAACACTCGTAAATTTGAAACTCATGGGAGCCATTGATAACGACCTCACAGTTCTTGGTGAATACATGCAAAAAGCGCACGAGTATACCGAGGTGCCTTTACCAAGAAACTATCCAGTATTTGGGCAAGATGCCTTCGAAACAGGAACAGGAGTTCATGCTTCTGCAGTCATCAAGGCAATGAAGAAAGGTGATCATTGGCTTGCAGATCGGGTCTATTCAGGAGTTCCTGCTGGAGAATTTGGATTGGAACAAGTCATCCGTATTGGACATATGGCAGGCCGCTCAAACATCATCTGGTGGTTGCAACAACGAAATTATGAAACAACTGATGAGCTCGTTTCTTACCTTTTCGAGGTTGCAAAATCACAAAGAAGACTCATGGATGATGAAGAAGTTGTTGAAGCAATCAAGGTCTTTGAAGCAAAGAACTAGGCTTCTTCTTCAACATTATCTTCTCTATTGATTTCTTCCATGGTTGTTTCAAGCCATCCACTGTCAACACTGCCCCCGTCCCATTCGCCAACAACTTCGACTTCAATTTCTTCTTCTTCTCTCCAGACAGGTTCATCAAGAGATCCTTGAGTTACAAATCTGCCATGGCTGTCGACTTGCTCTTCAAGAAGAGACATGTGCTTAGAGACCGGCAGGAAGTGCCCTACAGGCATTCCAGCGGCAACGAATGGATTTGTGGCTATGCATATCATCAATCCATCCTCAGGCGCAAGAATATCCACTGACAAGCCCGGTGTTGCTGGATCAGAAATACGGGCAACAACATCACCTTCTTTCATGATCGAACCACAATCCACAAACAAATCGAGTAATCCTCCTTCTCCAGCACGTAACCATGTGGATCCACTTGCCAACATTCTAAATCGAGGTCTGTGAGGCTTTTCGGGAATCATTTTCAAACTACGTAAAATATTGACTACGCCGTGAACAGCAACCTTCACTGATGACTGATCAAGCCAATTTGCTCCACCGCCTTCGTATGTTATTGAAGGGATATCAAGTTCATTCGCATTGCTTCGGAGAGAACCACTCGGTGGCTTTGAATCTAATATGATCTCAATTCCAAAGGCCTTTGCAAGTATGTTTGAGCCAGCATGTGCCAGGTCCACTCTTATTTGAGGCATGTTCGAACGACCTTTCCCTGCACTATGTAAGTCAATAATTGCATCAGAGTCCTCGATCAAGTATCTCCAAACCTGATGAGCAACTCTTCGAGTTGAGGAACCTTTGGGGTTGCCTGGGAAATTCCGATTCAAATCTCTTCCATCGGGGAAATATCTTGATTTTGATCTGTATCCTGGCATATTGACGACTGGTACGATTCGAATCGTTCCCGCCAAGGTATCAGGATTCAATGGTTTATCCTTTTCAGTGAATGAATTTCCTAGTAAATGAGTGCAAGCAGATGGGCCTGTCAACTCATCCCCATGCATTCCTCCAAGAATTGTTATGGTTGGTCCGGGTCTATTTCCATGAATAATTGTAACTGGTGTCGCCCATGGATCTCCAAGACTTACCTCTAACAATGGAAGATCAATTGTGCGGATAGTGCCACGCTTGACCGTCTTTCGATAAAATTTGTAATCAGACCACTCCGAGTTCCTGTCCCACTCTGTTCTATCTTCTGATTTATGCTCTGCTAGAGCTTTCTCAATGACCTTTCTTCGACGTTTCGATAATTCATGAGCAATTCTGACTCGCTTTGATTTCTTCGATTTTCGGGCCATAGGTCAAACCTCCGTGCTTTACTTTAATCCGTTTACAAGGTCTTTCAGAACCATGTCAACATCTTCCGCCTTGGTGACGCCTGAGGCAAGCAGTACTCCATGCGCTCCTAATTCAACGGCTGTTCGCACATCATTTCCATCTTTTACACCTGCTCCACATAGAACGCGAACATTTGGATTGATGTCGTGAACTGCCTTTACGGTATCTTGTACAATTGCGGGATCTGCAGATGTAACCGAGATATCTCCTCCAATAAGTTCTGGAGGTTCAACGGCGATGAATGTAGGATTCATGCTAGCAAGAGATTGTGCTTCATTGACATCAATAGCACAAGCGCATATTGGAAAACTATCGGGCAGTGCATCAATCAGTTTTTGAATCCCTGAATGTTCGGATTTGTGCTCTGCATGATTGATAATTGTGCCCTTTGCACCATGTTCTATAGCGTTATCGGGTTGCAACCATCCCGTATTCGAGCCAAATCCTACGGGATCCAAATGTTGGGTCCAAACTTCGAGAGAAGGTGCAGCTTTTACCACTGAACTTAGATCAAAAGCAGAAACTACTGCAACCATTCTCACATGGTCTTGTGAAGCGTTTTCCATAGCTTTTGCTAATTTCACAGCATTCAAGCCTAATGCGGAAGCATATGTTTTGAAATTAACAACGATGAGGGGCTGCATAGTATTGCGTGTATGATGTTCTTCTTGAGTTCTTCCACGACATGGTTCACTGAATCGGCCATTGAGCATCATTGAGTACAGTGCCATCTGGTATTATCGAATTATGATCCACAACAACATTGCTCAAGAGACAATTCTTTCCAATCGTGGTTCCTCTCCCAACCATCGTATTGCTTAAGTTGGATTTTTCTTCAATCTGAACGCCATCAAGTAAACTGCATTGAGACAACACTGAATCAATGATTTTACAATTCTTGGCAAGCATAGTATGCTCTACTGTACATGTTTCACCAATTTGAACTGAAGAATCAGCATGCCAATTTGTTCCCCTTCTTGACCCAGATTTCCATCGCTGATTTTCAATACAAGCTTGAACTCCAGATGACCAACTCTGAGGTGTTCCCGCATCAATAAAATATCCCTCAAATGCATAGCCATTCAATTCATTCTCTTCTGCTAATACTGGAAAAACCTCTCGTTCAAGAGAGCATCTTCCCGTTGGGATGTATGAAAAAATATCCTCTTCAAAGAGATATGATCCAGCATTGATTAGGTTGGAAAAGACTTCTTCATGCTTTGGTTTTTCCTTAAACTGAGTGATTCTATTATCGTCATCTATTCCTACGATTCCAAATCGTGTTGGGTCTTCTACTTCCCAAAGCGCGAGTGTACCAATGCCCCCGTTCTTATTGTGTAAATCAATTCCTCGTTGCATATTCAAAGAAGAGATGATATCGCCATTAAGGCAAGCAAATCTTCCAGAAATGACATCTCGACAATTCCCAAGTGCTCCTCCAGTTCCTAATGGCTCACTTTCTTTTACGATCCGAACGTCAAACGGGACTTCATTTTCTTTGAAATATTCTTCAATCATATTGACTTTGTAGCCCCCTGCGACTACTACTTCGTCGACTTTGTCGCTTGGGATGACTTCAACAACGTGTTCGAGTAATGTTTTGTCTAACATAGGGAGGATTGGTTTGGGGATCCCATAGGTCCACGGGCGCAGCCGAGTTCCGAATCCTCCTGCTAAAACAACGACTTGCATGGTTTTGGGGCCATGTTTTGGCATTTGAAGTTGTACCCTTTTGGTCAGGAAATCACAAGGAAACCTTTCCGCACAGTTCAAAGACGTTCTTCCATTCGCAGGTATTAGTGATAGTATGAATATCCACGAATACCAAGGAAAAGCATTGTTCAAGCAACATGGCGTAAACGTCGTTGAAGGCGTTCATTGCACGTCTGTATCTGCAGCACTCGATGCTTATGAGCAACTTCAATCCAAAGTTGTGGCTGTAAAGTCTCAAATTCATGCGGGAGGAAGAGGCAAAGGAAATCTGTATTCACCTGAAAGCCGAGATTTGGTTATGGAAGGCGGAGTTAAGATTGCCTTTTCAAAAGAAGATGTTGAAACCTATGCAACCAATATTCTCGGTAATGTTCTTGTCACAAAACAAACTGGTGAAGAAGGGAAAGTTGTAAACCATCTCTACGTTGAGTCTGGTTGTGACATCGCTCACGAATATTATCTTGCCTTGCTTGTCGATCGTGAACAAAAATCCGTTCTTGTCATGGCTTCAACAGAAGGTGGAATGGATATCGAAGAGGTTGCAGAGGAAACTCCTGAACTTCTCCATAAATTGAATATTGATCCAAATGCAGGTTTGCTTGGCTATCAAATCAGAGATCTTGGACTTGCACTTGGTTTGCAAGGGGCTGCTCACAAGTCTTTTGGAAAAATGTTGAAGGCTTTGTATTCACTATTCCTCACGGAAGATTGTGCGATGGTTGAGATCAATCCACTGGTTCGTTCATCGAATGACGAAATGATTGCACTCGATGCGAAGGTTAGTTTTGATGAAAATGCAGAATTTAGACATAAATCATGGGATGACATCAGAGACCTTTCTGAGGAAGAAGATGTTGAAATCCGAGCGAAAGAAACTGGCCTTTCATATGTCAAACTTGACGGGAATATTGGATGTCTTGTCAACGGAGCAGGACTGGCAATGGCTACAATGGACGTCATCAAACTTTACGGGGGAGAGCCTGCAAATTTCCTTGATGTAGGTGGTGGAGCAAATGAAGAGCAAGTTAAAACAGCATTTTCAATCATCCTTGAAGATCCAAACGTAAAGGGCATCCTTGTGAACATCTTTGGTGGTATTATGCGATGCGATATCATTGCTCGAGGTGTAATTGCTGCCACTGAATCACTTGGACTAACCGTTCCTCTTGTTGTTAGACTCGCAGGAACCAATGTAGATGAAGGTAAGGCTATCTTAGCCTCTTCAACTCTCAACATACATCCTGCTGACGACCTCGCTGAAGGGGCTCAAAAGATTGTAGAACTCATTGGAGGTGATGTCTGATGGCGATTTGGATTGAAGAAGACGCAAAGGTACTGGTACAAGGAATAACAGGAAAGCAAGGAATGTTTCATGCTGATAAGATGGTTGAATATGGCACAAATATTGTTGGTGGATGTACGCCAGGAAAAGGTGGACAGACAGTAGATTTGCAAGGTAATTCATATCCTGTTTGGAATTCAATGTTTGAAGCGATTGAGACAACAGATGCTGATGCAACAGTCATTTACGTGCCTCCTCCATTTGCAGCTGAAGCCATCATGGAGGCTGCTGATGCGTTCGATCAAATCAAAGGAGAAGGCGTTGTAGTTTGTATTACTGAAGGAATTCCAACTCTCGATATGGTCAAGGCTGTAGCGTTTGTTGAAAACCGACCAGGGGTTCGACTCATTGGCCCTAATTGCCCAGGGATCATTACTCCTGGAGATAACGGCGGTGCAAAAATCGGGATCATGCCAGGACATATTCATGCAAAAGGAAGAATTGGAATTGTCTCAAAATCTGGGACCTTAACCTATGAAGCAGTGGCTCAAACAATGAGCATTGATGAAGGCCAGTCCACTTGTGTGGGTATTGGTGGAGACCCTGTCAATGGAACAGGCTTCATTGAATGCCTTGCAGCATTCGAAGCAGATCCTCAAACTGAGGCAATTGTAATGATTGGCGAAATTGGTGGGAATGCAGAACAAGAAGCAGCAGCTTGGGCAAAAGAAAATGTCACAAAACCAATCGTTGGTTTTGTTGCTGGTGCAACTGCACCACCTGGTAAGAGAATGGGGCACGCTGGAGCAATCATTTCTGGCGGAAAGGGAACCGCAGAAGAGAAATTCGAAGCATTTGAGGCAGCAGGAATTGCTTGCGCTCGAGATCCATCTGAACTCGGAGCAGTTTTGCTTGAATCTCTCAAAACAGCAGGCTTGCGCTGAGGGTTCCCATGGACTCGAATTGGAATGAACAGATTATTGCTCATTACAAGTCGAAAACGATACCTCTCGATTGGCTTTCAAAGTCAAGCCAACATCAGTTCCGATGGAGAACACTTGAAGGTAAATGGGTAACTTCCAAGAGACGAATACGGAACCATGAATCACTATTGAAAGCCTTTGGGAAAGAATTTCCAAGCGATCTGTATGTCTCAACTTCTTCATGGTTGAATCCAATAGATTTGCCCCGGTTACGAGATACTGAGGCATCTTACCCCGTTCTTATTGATCATCTCATTGTGTTTGATATTGATGTGGCTCCCTTGAGTTTGAAAAATTTAGAAAAAGCCAAAAAAATTGCAAAGGGCCTTCACTCATTTGTTATGGAGAATGAACCTGTTGAATTTGTTCACGCTACCTTCTCTGGAAGCAAAGGATTTCATCTCATTTACAAAGACAAAGACCGTGCTAAATTTGGAATTCCCGAACCAAAAGAACGAGAGGAAACTGTGCGTCAAGAACGCAAGGACTTACTTTCACGAGTCCTAGAGCAAGGTTTTGAAGTCGATGAACGAATTACTGCAGACACCCGAAGAATCATTCGTTTGCCCGGTTCGATTCATGGGAAGACTGGTTTTCAGTGCACAAGCATAGATATTGCTCAATTTGATCAACCCTTAATTCAACTTCTAGAACAAATTCCTAAAATTGATCTTGCAGTTAACATACCAAAGAAAGCGAAACTGATTGTCAAAACATCTTCGAAAGAAAAAGAAGGAGATTTTGTTGACAATGAGCATTCCTATATGATGGAGGTTAGCAATCACTTACCTGGGACTAAGGATAGAAGTGCCCTGCTCTTTTGGACACCACATTCATGGGGTACAGATGCTGACTGTTTTGAACGGTTAAACACTCTAATGGGAAAGGAAGGTTTGAGTTGTGGTGCTATTTTGTCAGATGGTGAAAGAATTCTGTTCATTTGCCCTGAATCTATCACGAGAGCAAAAGTCGTAAAAATTCTAAAAGATCTGGGCATGGAAAAATTATCTGAGAACCTAAAACAACGAGAGCATTATTGGGTGAGAATCTCCGGTATAATGGATGATGGTGGTATATGGCACAATGAACCAAAGTTCATTTCAATGATTAACAATAATAATTCAAAATCAATCTATTCAAAACCACATTTAACATTACTAACTAAACTTGGTATTCCTATTGATCATTCCCAATATGAGAAACTCGCTGGAAAGAGTGAACCAAGCATTAGAATGGTTGTTCGAGACTGATTATTTATAGACTGGTTCCCGTTAAAATAAACTGTCCCCAATGGAGTCTTAGGACTATGACATTGAACTAAAGTTCGGTAGAAACAACCGGCGACGGCGCTCGGGGACAGCGCCTAGCCACACTTTTGTGATAATATGGCTATACAAACAAACCGTTCAAGCATATTGTTGTTCACTTTGGTTATGGGATTCATGATCAAATCGACTCATGATTCAGTTCATACTGGATTATGGATTTTTTTAGCTATATTTTTTGGTTTTGGATTAGTTGCACAAATACTTGTAGTGAATGGAATTATGCAAATTACGCCAGTTAATCAAATGCCAAGAACTCCGACTTACCGAACGGCTGTTGATTACAGGAACTATCAGTATCACTCTATAGTCGCCAAAATAAATTCCAGTGGAGTCAATGTCACAACAGTAGACGAAGCGGTCAGAACTTATTCGAATTTATTCAACGTTGGGGAAAAGGCCGCTAAGCCATTTTTTCACAATCAGTTTGTGATGTCAACTTTGGGATTAAGTATTCAAGATACAGCACAAATCAGATCTCAGTCTGAACATTCTAATCAGACATCGGAAAAGGGAACCTCTAACTTTTGGAGCAGTATCCCAGATGGTATAGCAAAAAGTGAAGCAAAGTCTGACGATACATGTGCAGGCCAAGGCTGCTCAAATTCAATTAGCGCATTTGATTTCAGATGTTATCAATGTAGAGAACGATTCTGCGAGTCGTGTAAGGGTACTGGCCTTAATTGTCCTGGTTGCTCATAGGAAGATCTGCTTTCTGTGGAGTGAGTTCTTTGGCGTCCGCCCTAGTTTTCGTATAAACTCCAATTTCTGCTTTCCTTCATTGCTATGTGCGTAAAATATCTCTGCTGGACTGACAAATTCCACCCAATATCTGAGGAATACCTCAGCATCCTCGACCTTGCCAGCCAGAATTTTAGGGACTGAGTGATACATGACAAGTTGACTTTTTACTGGCCGCATGTACTTCGCTAATACTTCTGGAAGGATTTTTGTAAGCCAAGTTTCCTCAAAGAAACGGGAAGATCTCGAAATAACATAACGCGGCTTTTCGAGTCTTCCAAGCACCTCTTCCAATGCTTCAGTGAATATGGCCGCTTCCTCTTCTGTGCTGTTGTTTAGATGCACTCGGAGCCATCCTCCTCCTCTGTCTCCCCCCGAGGTTCGGCAATTAGCCGAGATGTGGCCTGTATGAATGAGGCTGTTTGAAATCGCATCTGAAATCGCTTGAATCAAAGATTCATCAGTCCAAAGGCTGTCTTTCCGAACCCCAAATTTGAATCCACCTGCAAATCCTGTAGCGCATTTTGTCTCAACTGCTTGTGTTGGCAATGCAGAAAACGGTTGACCTATGCCCCATAACTCTCGACTTCGAACTCTGTTGCGAGATCTTCTGAGCATCTCTTCATTGAAAATTGCAATTCCTTCGCTAATTCCTTCAGGCTGTGCTTCAGTAAATGCAGCGTGTACATGCCCAACTCCTTTCTCGATTGCACCATCATCACAAACGCCGTACAATTGCTTGTGCTTCTTCTTGAATCGATCATAATCTGCAAATCCGTTCGTGAACTCTTCCGCTAGGCATACGATGTCCCAATTGTTCGCAACTTTTTCTGGCCATTCTTTGTCCAAGCGAATCGAACGTCCCCTTAGTTGGTTAATGCTCATACTGGTTGTAACAGTTGTTAAATCAATGAGGACATTGATTTTTGATGCATCCCAACCCTCACCGAGAAGTCCTCGTGTTCCTATGAGACATTTTGTCAATCCATTTTGGAAGAACTCAGTAATCATCATTGAATAATATCGTGGAATCCAATCTTTTCCTTTTCCTACGATTTCATGATAACGGCCTTTTTGGTTGTCTGAAAGTACGATTTTGAGATCTCTTTCTTCAATCCATGTTCGAGCCGCCTCGAGGAATCGTTGCGCTAGATCATCGTCAACAAGAACGGTACTTCCAGTCATCAATATAGGATCGAGAAGATCACCAGAAGAACAATCCACTAATGCTCTAAATGCTGCAACAGCACCTCCTGCTTCTTCATCGAGAACTCCTTCTACCAGAGTTGTTGCAGAGGTTTTCTCGAAGTCCGTTATGACTACAGCACGAATATCTGGTCCCAAGGATTGCATTTCAGTGGTAATAATATCGGAAATAGCCTTGACCTTAGAGGATGAATAGGCCATGATGCGCCCAACTGGAGAAGCACATGGCCTTGAACCAGTTTCAGTAATTTGAATTCCTAAGAGCCTCAACCGTTTTGTGAGATCCTCTCCTCGGAGATGATCTTCGGTTGATTCAGAACGGCGAAGTCCATGACGGACGTATCGGTCCAACACCGGACGTAAGTATGAGAGCTTGTTGAGGCCTGAATTCAACAAATCCTCCGGAGGGCTAGGGACTGTTTGAGGTAATTTAATCTGATTTTTTGTCAAATAAATCCGGGCAGCATCCGCAAAATCTGGGTTTTTGGTATGGAATTTTTGCCAAGTGACGCTCTTCCCTCCGGGCAAGATTCGCTTATCGAGTACGTCGAAAATCCATCGTTGAAGTTCAGGTACTCTTTTTTCGTCTTCAGTTGGGCTTTGAACTTCCGATAGGAGTTGGTCGAATTCATCATCAACCGTTGAAATGTACTCCAATTCCTTGTTTGCGGGGCGGACGAAGTAACACAGGTCTTGGTAAGGTGCAAGATTTGAATCTCGAACTAGAGCAGGAACTGGGACTTCGTAGTCAATTTCGCCAAAGAATTCTTGATATCGTTTCGCATCATCCTCATCTATTTGAGAATAGTCAGGAGGAGTCGCTGTTAAGCCCAAAACGATTGGATCATCAAAGAACTCCCTTACTTCGGCGAGTACTCTGCCCCAATGATGCAACATATGGTGGCATTCATCCAGAATAATCAGTCCAATACCGACTTCCTTCAGACGCATGAGAGTCTCTCTTGAAGACTCATGCAATGTCCACAATGCGTTGCCATGTTTGGCAAAGTCATCTCTTACCTTTTTCCTATAGACTGAAAGGCGCGAATTAAAATATTCTGGATTCTTTTGTTTCAAATCAAGAATCCAAGCCTCTGCTGACTCGTTCGTATCGGCCTCACCTTTTTCGATGAGAGTAAGGTTCCAAAGTTGGAGAGCGCTTTCATCTAAATCCTCTCCCCCCTTCTTTGGCATTGTTATGGATTGGTATGTTAGAGAGGTCAGTAATCCTGGATTTTTTGAATCTGTGCTAATCAAATCTTCTTTTCCATCCAGATCGAAAAGTGAGGTTCGAGCAGCCCATTGCGCTTGAATTGCTGAATTTGGTGATAGCACTAGAGTAGGTTTTCGAACTAAATCTGACCAGACATACAACCCCAATACGGTTTTACCTGAACCTGGGGGTGCAACGATGTGTAAATGCTTACCTTCTAAATCTAATTCGGGTTCAATCACAGATACAGCAGCTACTTGTGAAGGACGTAATTTCCCAGAGAAGTGAATTGATCCGAAATCCATGAGATTTTTGTTCATAGGAACGCCCTTCATCGAGGTGGGCCGCGTTTAGGACCCGAAGGTCCTCCTTTTGGTGGTCCACCGCTCTTCTTTGGTCCAGGCGGTCCACCACCAGGCGGTCCAGATTTTTTGGGTCCGGGTGGTCCACCGCTCTTCTTTGGTCCGGGCGGTCCACCACCAGGTGGTCCAGATTTTTTGGGACCAGGTGGTCCACCGCTCTTCTTTGGTCCAGGCG
>JBMZTB010000032.1:0-17526 GCA_049623485.1 Candidatus Poseidoniaceae archaeon | reverse complement strand
TCAGAGAATTCTTCTTCCTCTTCATCCCAGGTGTTCTTGGTTTCTTGTGGTTCAGGCTCTGGTTCAGGTTCAGCCTTCTTCACTGCTCTTCGGCGACGAACCTTTGGTTTCGTCTCTGCTTCCGGCTCAGAACGTGCTGGAGGTGAACGGGATGACGGAACGCTTGTTGGTGCGGAAGAAGATGTTGGAACTGAACCGCCTCCAAAGGTGGAGGAGGGTGGGACAAAGGATTCTGTATGTTCGATTTGTTTCTCTACACGCTTTGCATCTTCAGATTTTACAACGGAACTGCCAGATCCAAATTCAGATTTGGAAGGACCCGAACTGGAACCTCCACTCAAAGCACTGTCGATGCTGAAAGAGCCGAATCCATCATCCTCATTTTTCTTCTTACTTGTTTTTGCAGGAGGTGGCGAACGACTCTTCTTTCGTTGTTCTGCACGACGTTGATCTGGTGTAGTCATGCCAGCATCTTTCGCATCCTTGACATCTCTACGAACTTGTGCAGCTTTCTCGACGCCTTCTTTGCCAAGAAGTGTTAATGCGATGCTTCGAGCGCTCATACTTACACGCATGGATGAATACATGTAGGCTCCAACACCACCGCCAATACCGACGATGAGAAGGAACAGAATGAATCCAGTACGACCAAGGAACGGAACATCTCCAAAGACGTATTCATCATTGTCATCTCCGTCCATACTGACCGTTGAATCCTTCAATTCAATTTCAGTAACGAGGAAGAACAGTTGATTTACGTTGAAACTCCCAACAGTAGCGACACAATCGTTGGTTACACCAACATCACGGTTGTTGCCACCTTGAGGGTTTTGAGCAAGGACTGGGCCATCGACGAGGTAACCTGAGATTCGAACCGCTTGGTGGAATTGACCGAGTGAAGCCATTCCAGCGTTGATGTTTTCACTGGCAGGGATGAGGCCAAGAACGAACCATTTCGAATCGGAATCACCATCAACGCTGTCTAAATCAACAGTCCCCTGTCCTGTTTTTGGTTGGATTGGCACATCCCATTCTTTGACATCAATTCGCTCCCCGGCACCAGAAAGAACATTCTTGGCATCGGTGAATGACATCTGTTCGATTGCTACAGCAGCGGTTGTTGCAAACGTCAGGTTGTTGTTGTTAAGATCAGAGTTGTGCGAGTCATAGATGATGCTGGCACTCATGTAGCCTTCAAATTTGATTTTTCCACCTTTGTCAGTTCCGACTTCACCATCGAGACAGCCGCGTTCTTCGTAGGTGTTGGTGATGGTTTCATCACCAAGTTTGGAAGTGAATGTGAAGGTTCCATCACCATTACGTTCAACTTCAATCGAGTCGCCCCATTCGGGTGTTACAGGGGCTAAACACCCTGCAAGAACGAACAGAGAAGCGAGAAGTAAGCCTAGCAACCCTCGGCGCATGAAGAGTACAGAGAGGGTATAGTTTGTGAATGCTTCTCCTAAATTGGATGGTGGCGCGGCGAGAGGGATTCGAACCCCCGAGTCATCAGACACCGGATTTCAAATCCGGCGCAATACCAGGCTATGCGATCGCCGCAATGATTCGGCCACAACTCCCCCTATCAAACTCTTTTCCCTCGAAATCATTCAGATTTCGCACGAAGCGAGATTGCAGCCATGGAGATCATGACCACTGAAAGGATGAGACCAACCGATGGAATCCCTTCGGATTCGATTTCAATCAACCCTTCTTTTTCAGCGAGTGTAATGATGTCTTCAACAAAGTTTTCAGGAAGCCATTTGTCACTTAGCCAAGAGACTCGTGGCTTCTTCTCTTCATCGAGAATGTATGTGATGGTGGAGTGTCCCACCGTATATTCTGGCTCTTCAGAGATGATTTGAACACAACGCAGGTTGTCGTCTTCTGCCCATTCATAGCCAGCATCGCACATACAATGAGCATTCTGCCCTGAGCCCATAATCCAGCCATGACCGCTGCATTCGGTTGCTTCCCATGTTGCAAATCCTGGAGCAGGGATGTCGGTGTTGTTGACACTGCTAGGAGCCCAAGCAATGGTCAGTGGGTCTTCAATTCCATCCATGCCAACTTCAGCATCTTCCCACGTCATGTTGGATTGATTCCACGTGTGCAGTTCCCACCACCAACTCCAATCTTCTGGAGCAGAAACGCCATTGATGCTGTCAAGGAAATGTCCAAAACTGCTATCGGAAATGTTGACATCGATTCCAGCCCCATCAAAAGCGCCTTGTGTGAGATGATGCCCAGTAAAGTTCTGAATGATTGTTGAATCGGTTGTATTGTCTGGGAAGATGACTTGGACAGAGGGGTCATCTCCTGTTGGTGTGGTCATGAGTGATTCATTGGCTTGCGATGAAAACCAAGCAATATGTTGCTCTTCCAGAGCATTGATTGAATCAATACCGACTGGGGAATCTTCCCAATCTCCACTTGTCTGGTTGAAGAGTTTCAAGCTCCACCACCAACTCCAATCCGCTGGAGCATCGTATCCGTTTATTCCGTTGACCATTGTTCCAAATTGGGAATCTGATGTGTTAAGAGACCATCCAGCCTCATCTGCTGCGAGTGTTGTTAATGTCATTCCAGTTGGCAGGAACATCAATTCGAGACTGGTTCCGTTTTCGTTGGTGTACATGACGCTGGAGTTGTGTATTTGGCCATCCATATCGCTCATGTTGTCATCGTGAGGATCGGTTACAATCTCTTCAACCGCCATACCGAATCGTGACCAAACATCGGCAAGTTCTGAACTGTTTCCTGTCAGATGAGGCCACTCAACACGATGAAGATTCATGTAATCGGTCATCACTTCAGGCGTATCATGACGAGGGTCGAGGGTAATGGAAACAAAGCCTACTTCATCTGCAATTTCATCAGGAATTTGTTGCTGTACCATCTTCAAATTCTGAGTGATGATTGGGCAAACATCGGTACATCGAGTAAAAAAGAAGGAAACAACGACGATATCCTCTGTTAGATCAGAGAATTTCATATCTGAATTATTTTGATCTGTGAGTGTAAAGTTCCCTACGCTTGGAGTTGACAGTTGAAATCCATTGAACGCGGAGGCAGGTACGCTTACGAGGGTAACAGATAACAGCAAGGCTACGAGAAATAACGCAATTCGTCTCATATAATCGACTCAACGTTCTGTTGCGTATTGTTCTCCCCAATCTGGTGTGCACCAGCCAGGGAGACCATTTACGCCTTCAGGGTTAGACAATCCAATACCCCAAAGCATCAACAGAACGAATAAGGTTGGGAACAATGCGACTCGAAGGTATATTTTCGGGTCATCCCAAAGGTGCATGAAGAAAGCGCCAATACCGAATCCTTTGATGATTCCAACGACGATGAGAATTCCCCAAACAACGTACATCGAGACACGAGTATTTGTTCCAGGATACTCTTCGAAGAAAACAGCGCCTACTTCAAACAGAGTAAAGAACATCAAAATGATGAAGTTCCAGAAGTAAATGTCTTTGCCCATAATTAATTTGTGTTCTCCCATAGTTTCACCTCAGTATAGATAGAATGCCGGGAAGATAACAACCCAAGCAAGATCGACAAAGTGCCAGTAGAGTCCGAAGTACTCGATACCTTGCGCATTGTCCTCGTCCCATTCGACGGTATCGGCCTTGAAGATCATGTAGAGCATGACCAACAATCCCGCAAAGACGTGGACACCGTGTGCGCCAGTAGCCACGTAGAAGATTGAACCTTGTTCTGTTCCGACTGTGAATCCTTCAGCGATGAGATGGCTCCACTCAACCAACTTGAGTACAATGAACATTGTACCTAGAGCGAGTGTAACGATCAGATAGTTACGGATTGCAGTCTTCTTGTCAGGCATGAGTTTGCCCATGAAGCCAGATGGAACTTTGTAATCATGAGATTTTGCAATCTTCAGTGCAAGAACGATGGTGTATGAAGAGATGATCAGTGCAAAGGTGTTGACAGCTCCAGGGAGCAAGGTCCAGAAGTCACCGGTTCCTGCAGCACCGCCAGGACGAAGATAATCAGAAGCGGTCATGACTGTTTCTGAGACGCCTTCCTTGCAGTTTCCTTCATCCAGGGCCCACTTTGTGCACCATTCTGTTCTCATACGTAGGTACGAGGAGAAGAACGTAGCGAAGACCATGACTTCAGACATCAAGAAGACCCAGATACCAGCCTTTCGGATGTGTTGTCCAGCGAACGGATCTGATGTTGCAATTTGTTCACCATATCCTTTGAATGGAAGATCTTCTCTCCACCAGTTCGCAATACCGATGGTAATGATTGTCAATCCAATCATTCCAACAGAGAGATCTGAGATGGCACCAGCACCGCTTCCGAGCATGAGCGAATGAAGTCCATCTGCAAAGTCAGGGAATCCGATGAGGAAGAGCATACAACCGAATGCGAAGATGATTGGAGATGCTGACCCGTGATGTTCTTCGTGACCATGATGGTCATCGTGATGTTCTTCATCAGGCTGTGCTGAGTTGAGCACGCCACTGATAGCGAGGAATGCTGCAAAGGTAATCGATACGAACAGCATTGTCAATCCTGCAACACGGTATGTGAGGTAGGAAAGATGGGCCTCAATTTCATGATGATGCGCTGCTTCCTTTGCAATGTACAATTCAGCGGATTCGTCGTCACTTGAAATGTCTCCGCGAGCTACAGCGTCTTCCCAGTCCTTTTCAGCGTCATGGAAATGATCTGCTTCTTCGTCCCAAGTCGTCTCTTTCATTCCTGCAACAACAACGCCAAGTCCGACGTATGATGCAATACCGAGACCGAGAATAATACCTGCCATAAGCAGTGCTCTCATCCAAATAGCGTTCTTCACATCGCTGTGTCCGCCACCACTCATGAGCTCACCTCCGTGCCTTCATCAGTAGGATCGAGAATTACCGAACTCGCTGGTTTCTTTTTCTTCCCTTTCCATAACTTGTCCTTGATCGAATCCTCAGCATCATTGTGATGGCCATAGATTTCGTTCATGTCACGTTGTGTAGGAATAACGTGGAAGGAAGGTGTTGGAGGTGGAGAGGTTGTGGACCATTCCAGTGACCATCCACCCCATGGATCTTTTCCAACCTTCTCGCCATTACGGCCAGAGTAGATGATGTTCCATACCAGCAGAAGTTGGCTTAATCCAAAGATGAATGCGAAGATTGAGATTGCCATGTTGTACTCAGCAAAGCCGCTCTCTACGGTATAGGAGTGTGTTCGTCGAGGCATTCCTTGGATACCCAATGCATGCATAGGCCAGAAGGCAGCGTTGTAGGAAGCGAATCCGATCAAGAAGTGCCAAAGGCCGAGAGTCTCGTTGAGTTTACGTCCAGTTGCCTTAGGGTACCAGTAGTAGATACCAGAGAACAGAGCGAAGACAGTACCGCCGATGAACACGTAGTGGAAGTGAGCAACGACGAAGTACGAATCGTGGAAGTGCGTGTCAAGACCAGCGACTGGGAAGAACATTCCAGAAATACCACCGAGAGTGAAGGTGATGAGGAATCCTAGAGACCAAAGCGTGTGTGTTTTCATGACAAGAGAACCGCCCCAAAGGGTCATCAGCCAATTGAAAATCTTCGCACCCGTTGGAATTGCAACAGCCATGGTTGTGATCATGAATGCGGCTCTCCAGAACGGATCCATACCCGATGTGAGCATGTGGTGTCCCCAAACAATGAATCCAACAACGCCGATTCCAGCCATAGCGAAGACCATCGATTTGTAGCCAAAGATGGAACGTCGTGCACTTGTTGCAAGAACTTCAGAAACGATACCGAACGCGGGAATAATCACCACGTAAACTTCAGGGTGACCAAAGAACCAGAACAGGTGCTGGAACAGCAACGGATCTCCCCCGCTTGTGAAGAACGTCGAACCTATCGTATGGTCAAAGACGAGGAACGCTACACCGATAATCAATGCAGGCAGGGACATAAAGAGCATGAAGACGCTCACGAACGCAGACCATGTGAACAGTGGCATCTTCATCCAAGTAATTCCTGGAGCACGCATGGTGAACACTGTGGTGATGAAATTGACACCACCAAGCGTTGATGAGGCACCAAGCATCATCATTCCTGCAAGGAACGCAGTTGCACCAGCATTGGCACCGTAGTCTCCAGCATTGTTGAGGGATGAATATGGAGGGTACATAACCCACGTAATGTCCGCACCTTCTCCAGACCATATGCCTGAGAAGATCAGTGGTGTTGAGAAGACCAAGAGCCACAATCCCATTGCGTTAATTCGAGGGAAGGCTAAGTCCTTTGCACCGATTTGCAGAGGAAGGACGTAGTTGAGGAACCCAGCAATCATTGGCATAGCGCCAAGGAAAATCATGGTTGTTCCGTGAAGTGTAAAGAATGAGTTGTATTCTTGTTGTGTTAGGAAATCATTCTCAGGTAGAGCCAGTTGGATACGGAAGAGAAGTGCTAGGACACCGCCCACAAGGAAGAAGAAGAATCCAAAGAGGAAGTAAAGGATACCGACTTCTTTGTGGTCAGTTGTTGTCAACCACGGTTTGAGATAGCCCCAGAAGTTCCCAATAGTGAATGTCTCAGGGTTGCGTCGATAAAAGACCCACATTGTTCCAAGAAGGATGATTGAAAGAGCCAATCCAATAGCGGTCAAAAGAATGACCAATGGTGGTGCTGTTGGAGCCTGAGCTTCTGCATTTAAGCCAGGAACAACAACGTTCTTGATGCTCCAATAATCATTGCCTGCACTATCTCCACTGCCAGTAGCACCGCCACTGACCGCACCGCCACTGACTGCATTTCCAATAATGGTAATTTCAGTTGTATCGGTATCGCTTCCAGGTGCAGTGAACTCAAAGTCCCATGAACGGAATTTATTCCCGTCATCGGTATGTGTGAGTCCACCATCGACTATTTGGCTGTAAGATTCGTCAACGGTTGTGACACTTCCGCCGCCTTCAACAAGGATACGGAATCCACCTTGAACTCCGCTCCATCCTTGAGCAGGATCGCCGTTGCCGTACAATGTCATCTCATCGTTGACCAATGTGATTGTAAATGTGTAGGTTTCACTTGCGTTGAAAACCTCAGGCAACCCTTCAACGAGGATTGTTGTTGAACCATCGTTTCCTCCAGCGTGACAGGAACATCCAGCGTTTGCTCCTTGTCCAATACCGCCAGGCATTGCACTGAATTGTGGGATGAGCATCAATGAGGCGATAACAAGCCCGAGAAGCGCAATGGTGCGTCGCTGCATCACATTCCACCTCCATCGTAGTTGTTCGCTGAGCTCGAACCACTCTTTTGCACTCCTGTATCAACATCAGCACAATTCATGCCTTCACGAGCGACGACCATAACCTCGCCAGTCATGATCGAGTGTTGCATTCCACAGTATTCTGCACAGCGAATTGGGAATGTCCCTGCATCATCTGGCATGAATCCGAGCGTTGTTCCGCTTGCCAACCCTGGCACGAAGTCTTCTTTCATTCCCCATTCAGGGAGCCAGAACGCGTGTTGGACACCAACGTTTCGAGTGTCAGATGCGTCAACTGGCAATGAGTGCATGTTGGCGATGACGACTTCATCACAAGGGATGATCATTGGGTTTGATGGTGTAATCAACTTGTGGCCGATAGGGATGTGTTCCCATGTGTGGAGAAGCACACCGTCAGCGTCGTAGACTTTGACGTGATTATGTTGGAATGGATTGTACATCGGTGTTGGCATACCGGCTAAAGTCGAACCATTGAAGAAAAGTTCACTTTCCGCTGATCCTATTTTCACTTCAACCGAAGCGGCAGCCGCATTTCCATCGGCAGAAACTTGCATTGAACCAGCGCTCCATACAACGTTAATTCCAGTATTCGTGTCTTCCCAAGTAAGCGATTCGTCGTAGACGAATTCGAAATACCATTGATAGGCATTGACAGTAATAGGGAATGTTTCTTCATCGGTTTCGTCATAATTCCAAACAGCAGAGTTTGAACCAAGTGCCATGACAGTAAGCCAGACGACGAGAACGGTTGGTAGGAGGTAAAACATCAACTCCAATGGGGTATTGTGCCGATCGACAGGGAACGCCCCAACTTCGATATGATCGATATCAGTCGTATCAGGTTCAACACCATCACGATATCTCAATATTGCTGTAAACAGCCAACCGAATGTGAATATGGCGACGAGAATCGACCAGAACATGAATTTGTCATAAAGTACGTAGAAAACGGTATCTTCCGCTGGCATGGCTGCACCCTGTTCAAAGGGGCGAGAAGGCCTACTTTAAGCGTTGGCGTAAAGCAAGCACCAGATTGAAATTCTTTGCTTCCTTTTTCTTTCATATCAACATATGTTCTCAGCCTTTGAACTAATGCGCTTATTGAAAAACCCAAACCATTGTCCTAGCATCAAGCCAGTAGGCGTTTATGGAGCATTGGAGATGAATAATTCACCAAATACCATCGAACGTTTCCAGAAAGCTGGAAAAGCTCTCGCAACGGCTCGGTTGAGAAATCGCGAGGAACGTTTTGCGATCATTATCGAAGGTCCACGCGATAAAATCGCCCTAAAACGGCTCGGGTTTTCAGGACCTTTGGAAGTGGTGAATAGGGGATGGGGGATGGATCGTTTGGTCGCGTATTTGTATGAAACATACGGGACTCGAACCCCTGATGGGAAAGCCACAATGACGCTTCTCATGGATTGGGATCGAACAGGGGGCAGGTTGCAATCAAATCTACGTCGACGACTCGAATCGTTTGATGTTCAAATCGATGAAGAATTGCGACGCGTTCTGATGAAGACACTGAAACCAGAGACGCGTGTTGTAGAGAGTCTTGGCGGTCTTGCTGGAGCCCTGATGCCCTACATGGGAGGCGATGAATCTCTCACATCAGATTCGTAGCATTCAAGGTTGAAGTTCAAATACTGTGCAATAGAAACAAGCCATCATGGGGCTTCTGAGAAATTACCGATGGCTAAAGGCCCGCCCTCTCAAAGCGTATCCTAAACCTGATTTTGGGAAGCTTGCAGGCACGAAATCTGAACTCGATCTTCTCGAGTATGTTCGTAAAATCGATGGCGTAGTCAATGTGTTTCATTCTGCACGGATCAACCAAATCATCGAAGGAAGAAGCCGTAGAGAAGCGGATCTCATCGTTCTGATGAATGACAGAATCGTCTTCATCGAAGTCAAGAATTACAGCGGTGATATCACCATGCAAGAACACGTTCTGTATCAAAACGGCCAGTCAAGAGGTTGGACATTTGCAAAACTGGAAGAAGCAGTGGGACGGTTTCGAGAGATTTCTCGAGAGGTTGGTATTGTTCTGGACAGCGATGTAATAGAGACGCTATTGGCTTGTGTCGGAAATGGACAAGTCAAAGAATCTGTTCAACCAAAGGCAATTACAGGCTCATTTGTGGCTGATTCGAAGAAGAAAGTGAAAGAAATCCTTAGCCAACCACGTGAACACTTTGATGAGTTTGATGCAGAAACGATCAAAGCACTTGATACACTTCTTGCCATGTTTGGAACCTGGGACAGCATCCAATTCCCAAATGAAGCAAGACATGATGGCGACCTCACATCACCTCGAACCATTCGAGAGTGGAGGAAAAAGTACCGTGAATTACGGATCATCAATGCGCGTGGATGGTGGTCGACACTGTTCAAAGGGCCGAAGTTTACGGGTGAACTCATTCCACGCCAAGGTGACCGTGTCGAAAATATTGATTTGGAATATGAAGACTTAGTCGGCTTGTACAATCCTCATGAGATGAACGATGAAGAGCATCCATACGAAGACCTTGCTTCCATCACATTTGGATACACTGAACTTCAAGACTGGTCAAAAATCCAACTGATTAAGAAGCAAAAACCAAAACCAAGTGAAGCCAACGAGGCCGCTGAATCTTCAGCGCCTCAAGAAGGTGATATTGTACGTCAAGCAAGAGTTATCAATCATCTGACTGGAGATAATGAAGGCATTGTGTTTCGCTTGAACAAGAAGATTACAGGCGTTTATTGGCGCAATAAAATGACCGAGATGGAATGGACGTTGAAGGATGCGACCATGGCGATCAACTCAGCGCGTGATGTTGAAATCACATCAAGCAGATACGTCAAGAGCAAAAAGCGATGGCAAATACAAGTCAAGACCATTGAATAAGCAGTTCTCAAAGGACGGGAGGAATCACTCTACCGTCTTCCTTCACCGTATTGAGGACAACCTGAGTGAAAGAACGCTGTACGCCTTTGAGTGTGAAGACAGTCTTGGTTAAATCATCCAAATCCTTTCTGCTTTGAACGCGTGCAAGAACCATCGAATCGTAGTCTCCCGTTACGTCGTAAACTGCAAAGACTCGAGGGTCTGCAGCAATGTTTTGTTGAACGTTGATCATCGAACCTTTTTCGATTCGTAATCCAGTGATCACCGTCATCGTCCAACCAATGCTTTCAGGCTCTAAGAGGACGGTGTAGCCTTTGATGACGCCGAGGTCTTCCAATCGACGCAGTCGATTGGTGATTGTTCCTTGTGCAACCCCTATCCTCTGAGCAAGGCCCCGTTGACTGATGCGTGCATCTTCTAGCAGAACAGCTAGCAGCCGTCGGTCGGTATCATCGAGTTGCATAGTTGGCCGTTATCAGGCTTCATCTTCAACGCTTCGTTCCTCGTCTTTGCGACCAGGTAGGCGAATGTTTTGCGTCCACCCACCAAGACTTTCCACGTCCATTTTTAGCAGAATGAGAAGTCCTTGTTGGTGCCACTTTTTCAGCCGCACTTCGAACGTAAATGCTTCACCAGGCTCGATTTTACTTCGCTTAACGCCTCCGCGCATGACCCAAGGAGCGATCGCTTCACATCCTTCAGTTGTGATCAATTTCTTTTTTGCTAGAATTTCAATTAGGACAACAGGGTCTTTTGAATCCTTCCACAGTGCCCGTATTTCTGGCAATCCATGTTCCTGATTCAGAGAGCCTCGAATGACCGAACCAATGATGAAAGCGGCAACGATGATCATTGCAAGCGGTGGCAAATGGTCGAGAACAGTAAGGTTCTCTGTGGAAGTTGGAACCGTTGTTTCGTAGATAGCAACAACACCAGGCTGACCTGTTGTGTTGTCTAGAGCTCCAAGGACGACAAAAATAACGCGCCATCCATGTGCTTCTTGCGAAAGATCCACGCCTGCTGCTGACAGATGCTCATAGGAGACCTCAACATCAACCGCTGAGGAGTTGTTCGCCTTGGTGTAGAAGCCAACATCTGAGGTCATATCACGAACCAGAGAAGGGAGTTCTCTGCCGTGTTGGTCTGTTGCATCACGATCGATAAACAGAATTTGCATCAACGCATCTTCTCGAAGTTCTACCGTTGGTGTGAAGGTCATGTTTGCAACAAAGTAGTACTGATCTTCATAATCCGAACGAATCGATAACGTTCCAGTTAAGTCGACGAGATGCTGACGTGTATCTTCGCCGTTTCCATTGATCAGAGAGGCTGTTTGATCAAGATCAATTCCGTTTGTTCCAGCGCGTAAATTTGCATCATCATCTGGCCAATCCGACCCCGTTGTTTCGCTGTGTCTCCACCAATTAACGACAACATCTCCTTCGGATGTTGCGTTGCAGTCCTCACATTGCATCATTTGGTCAGGAAAGTGTTCAATGAAGCGATGCTCAACATCTGTTTCCTCTCCCAATTCCCATTCCAAATGCAGACGAGTGGATGCGGAAGCCAGCGGTAGAAGGAGGACAAGAGCAAACAAAAGCCAACGCTTCATTCCTCTTCCTCCATTCCCAATCGAATTTCAAGTAATCGTTGCTCAGCCTTGTCGAGCATTAAGGTGATTCGAGTTCCGCACCATGCACTGATGATTAAATCTCCAGTTGAATGTTTGACCCGAACCAACAACGCTCCAGAAGACAGATCCGTTTCGTATGTTTCAGCAAATTCTTCTCGCGAGGGTGCTTCATGTCGCAATAGTCGTTGCAACATGGCTTCATCGATGACAAGAACATCATCGGAAAGATGTGGATAGATGAGAGGAATTGATTCCTGACGTGCTCGCCAACGACCTCCCTTTACTACGAAAGCAGGCAATCCGACATGGAGAACTTGCAGTGGATGGAAACTTCCACCAGGCCAAATGTTCCCACGCTTGTTTGGAGTCTGCTTTGACCAAATGCGGTCATAGACGAGTTGAGGGGCAATAGCCATGCGTTTTCCTCTTCGCCACCAAGAGTAGTCGGTTTGTTTCAATTGACATTGTTCAACCACTTCTTGGATCTCCTCATCGCTTGCTTGAAGAACGGTGTGACGATTGTTTGCAGGTGCTTCCAATTGACGCGGCTCCCAACCGCTTTCCGCTTTTCGTCCTGCCAACTTATCGACAAAAGTTCGAGCCACGCCTTGCGGTGTTGCTTCTTCTTTGTGATGAAGCATAGCCACAAAGAATCCGCCCGTGTTGTTATCGGCAGGATAGAGTCGGCGGCAATGCGGCAAGACATCGAGAATCTCTTGTTCGGTTGGTGGGTCGTACTGAGGCTTGTAGAACGGAACGGAGGTTCGGTCTTCAGCGATGTGTCCTTCTTCATCGATTTGTTCCCAGTCTGTTAGACCACGGTGCCAAGTCAATCCTTCAACCTTTGAATCCTCAATATCGACCAGTTCAAGCCAAGGGCATTGGCGGAGCAATTCGGCTATCACTGCCTCGTTTTCAGTAGGATCGAGTGAACATGTTGAGTAGACCATATTGCCTCCAGGCCGTAGAAGTTGAGCACCTCTCTTTGAGATATCAACTTGCAATTGGAACATGGTACGTCCACCGCGTGGAGACCAACTCCACCAAACATCCTTGTTCTTTCGTGCGGTTGCACTTCCAGTGCATGGAACGTCTGCAACGATAGCATCGAAGCCAGGTTCTGGAATTCTTCCAATGTGGCGACCATCGTGTTGGCTGACGATGACATTGCCTAGGGACAATCGTCCTCGATTGCTTGCGAGCATATTGACGCGACCTGAAATGGGTTCGTTTGCAACAACAACGCCGGTCGGAGCCATGCGTTCAGCAGCATGTGTTGCTTTCGATCCTGGTGCTGCACAGAGGTCGAGCAACAAGGAATTAGGCTGAGGGTCAAGAACCAAAATCGGAAGCATACTTGCCGCTTCTTGACGAGTGATACGTCCCGTATCGTGAAGGAGAGAAAGAAGTTCTCGAGTTCCATCTCTTGCTGCCTGTCCGCGAGCAAATGGCATTTCATATGCCTCATTGCCATGCGACCATGGAATCAGTTTCCCACCCATTTCAAGGATCTTCTCACGCGTCCAATCTTTGTCATGATGATGCATTGATAGACGCAATGTTTCGGGCAAAGGAGTTGTAGCAATATCAATCCAGTCTTGCTTCGAGATGCCAAGAGACTGAGCAAATCCAGTCAAAGGGGCAACCTGTGCTTGCTCGAGCAAGCTGGTCTCACTTTCTCTGGCCCCCATGTCCCGCCCTACAGTCTCGCCCCTTTTTGCATTGCGAACGCCGTTACCATCATATCGCGTTGATGTCTGGTCGGGACATGCTCGGTGACGAAATGCCATGGTTGGTGCCGTTGTTTTTCGGTTCCATCGCCGTTTGGTTGTTTCCAAAGACCATTGAATCGTTTACCAAAGACCGTAGTCAGCGACTGTTCATGGCATTGCGATGGCTGCCATTTACTCTTCTTGCCGTCATTGTCTCTTTGCGTATGTCATCCATCCTTGGCCATGATACAGACCATTTGGAAGTCATCTCCTATCTTCAAACGGATTCTTCTCTCATAGACCGACTTCACGTTCTCTTTGCAGGAGATGGAATCGTCGAATGGATGCTTCTTCCATTGGTCTATTTGTTCGCCTGGACGGGTCAAGGAATGAACGGGACATGGAAAGCAGAACATCTGCATAAATTCAAACGTACGTTAGCTCTCATGCTGTTGGTATCTGCAACAATGTTTTTCGATGATTCAGCCTACATCGCTCCTGAAAGTTTTCCACTCACACCAATTCCTAGCCCTTCAATCGATGTTTGGATGGCCGTTACATTGCTGATTGCAGAAGTGGCAATCATCAGTGGACTAATGTCGATGTATGGTCCTTCTAAGAAGGCGGAACTGTATCGTACTCGAATGTACTTGCCAACATCTCCCATCTATCTCACGGCTTTTGCATACTTAGCGATGGCCTTCTTGGATTCCTCAGTGTTTGATAACGAATGGTGGATCGATCCGTATCAAGACGACAAAGTTGGCATGATGTGGATGTGGATGTTTGTTGGATTCAACCTTCATGTGTTTGGAAGACCTCTCCGTGATATTGATTCAAAACTCGGTGCTGGAGATGGCCGAAGTCGAGCTTTAGCATTCAGTATTGGCATCTCATTAGCAGTGCTGATTGTTGTCACTTCTTGGCTCATGCATCAACAAGATGCTCCAAATGCAACAGCGATCCGTTCCTCTTTCTGGTTGGTTGGATGGATTGCTGTGATGATGGCAATGGTCTTACTGCTTCCAATGCTTGGATTTGATGACGGTTCGCGTCCAGAATTGGATTGGGCTCGATGGGCGCTTCTGTTTGGACCGATGATTCTGTTTGTGGTGCATCCCTATTCTCCGTTCCTTTTGCTTGGTTCATGGTTTGCATTGGTGGCTACGATGGTCTTGCCATGGATGCTTGAACGAGAAGCAAAAACAGTTCCAGTGTGGCAAGTGGTTGGTTTGAGTGCGGCAATGATCATCGTCTTTTCAGCAACGCTTCTTTCAGGTCAAGGTATGAACATGGCCGTTCCCCTTGGCGGAGTTTTCGCAGTTCTTTCATCGATGATGATGCTTCGTCATGCTTCTGCATGACGTATGTTGAAACGCATCCAGCGTTTGCCTTGACCATGAGCGAAGCGTTTCCTTTGGAACATGTTCCGTTCGCGCTTCCTTCTCGACCCTATGCGATATCGCAAGAATGGCGTCATTTGACATTCATGCATTGGGAAGTTGACCCAAAGATGTTGCAACCACATCTACCCAAGGGTCTTGAAGTCGATTTGCATGAAGGAAAGGCCTACATAGGCGCTATTCCATTTATGATGGAGAACGTTCGACCTCGAGGCTTGCCATCGATTCCAGGCGTCTCTACATTTCCTGAATTCAATATTCGTGCCTATGTCGTCAAGGATGGGAAGCCAGGTGTGTTCTTCCTGACTCTCGATGCGAAGAGTTGGGTGACATGTTCCTATGCACCGCGTGCCTATGGTCTCGCTTATCGATACGCTAAAGCGAAGATTGGAGTCGATGATGCCACCTTTACATGGGCTTCCAAGCGAACGAAAGACGGAGCTGAATTGAAAGGTGTTTCAACAAAGAAAGGACCTGAAACAGTCGCTGAAAAGGGTTCATTGGAAGCATTCCTCTTCGAACGTTACTGCCTGTACAGTGAACACAAGGGATGCTTGCGTAGGGCTTATGTTCATCACAAACCATGGACATATCATAATGCAGAAGCGGTTCTGGAACAGAACACATTGCTAGCATCGTACAATCTTGGAGTGGATGAACATAAGCCCGATCTCGTTCACATGGCGAATGGGCTTCCAGTTCGCACCTGGTCGATTGAAGTCGCAGAACGAATCAAACCAGATGATGCTCGAGATTTTCTATTCTTGGATGGTGATTGCGGCCTTTGTCATCGCCTTGCAACATTTATCGACAAGCGATTAGGAAAAGGAAAGCAGTTGGGATATCGCCCGATTATGGATGAGGATGCCCAACGTGTCATTGCAGCATTGCCTGAAAAGATGCGGGATGCAGATTCGGTCTATTTGATTCGCAAAGGCAAACCCTACATCCGTTCTGCAGCAGGAATCCGTGGCCTGTTGTACATGCGTTGGTATTACAAAATGTGGTATCCATTGTTCTGGCTGATCCCACTTCCATTGAGAAACATCGGTTACCGTTTCATTGCACGATATCGTCATCTTGTGTTCAAGCGACCGACAGAATGTTTGTTTCGAGTGGATTGATACAAAAACGAGAACAAAATGACCGTTTTGTGTTCAAAAGCGTCGCGCTTGTTATATCTGAATTGTCGATGCACCAACTAGGAATCTTCGGATTTCTGGATGGGATGGGAATGAGCAGAGCGTTTCGCGCAGGCGTTGAAAAACGTCGTAAAGTTAAGACTACAGTACAACAACGATCATGGCAACCTCTACGGGATTTGGCAGGATTAGAATCACGAACGCAATCGATAGGAACTGAGATGGGGCCGTTAGTAGACGTCCCTGCCTTGGTTCGAATTGAAAATGAGAAATGGGTGTTTGAACAAATCGATCCAGAAGTTCTTCATCATCTCACACATCGTTTGATTCTTCATGAGGAAGAAGGTTCTCGCACCATCGGTGCAACCGTAAGCCTCGCATCAGCAATGCATGTCGCTAAATGCATGGCTGAACAGGAACAAAAGATTGTTCTGATCCGTCCTATGTAGGACTGTTTCAGAAGAGATTGATAATTGCTTGAATAACGCCTTCGTTAACAAGGTAGAAGAATCCACCCACGACGAAACATGCAAAATAGACTTGGAACGGTGAGATTTTCATGGCTTCTTCCGACTCTTCATCGAAGTATCGAATCAAACCGGCTGCTTGCTGAATACCGCTGCCTTCAGATTTCTTTGCCATGTGGACCATTCCATCCGAGTTGCCTTTCCTTTATCAACGCAACGCGCGTTCATTCGGATTCATGATCGGTCATATCAACGAATGGAACATCCTCTTCAATGACGAGCAGTGCTCCATCCGGACTTGATTCTTCTTCAATTTCAATAGGGACGAGTAGGACGGCCTCTCCGCGAGACAAGGCGCGCTCCACAGCAGGTGTATTGTCATCTGCGAGAGCTTGGTGGGCAAGGCCGATCTCAAGATATGCGAGTTCGATGAGGTTGTTATCGACATCTCCTTTCTTCTCAAGTCTGGAGACATGATGTTCAAGCGCTGCAATCGATTCAGAAAGCAGACTCTTCGCTCGCTTCTGGTGCGACCTCCACATCATTTCATTGGCTTTGAGTGAACTTCCTGTCTTTGCAAGTCCCTTCTCAGCACTACGTCGATGAGCAAATTCCCAGGGGTTGTGTTGTGATGCAGCAGCAAGATCGTGGATGATACGCGCTCGGTCTTCCACAGGACCTCGCATGATGATGATGTTTCGATAGCCAGAGGTCAGTAAACCAAAGCCCCAGTAAGGAATTGATTGAACCGATACGTGCAAGGCACCTACAGTGTATTCAAGCATCCATCGTTGTTCGTCAAAGCCAGGAACTTCTGTGAAGACAGGGGTTTCAGCACCGACACTGCATCGAAGCAATGTTTCGCAGACGTCGCCAAGGTAGACCTTACTCGATGGACCTTTATGATGAGCTGAACGGAGATATCGTCCAGCCTCATCGACACAATGGTTCGACCTCGCTTTGCGTACCTGTGCATGAAGCACAGAACGTTCTGGGTGAAGGTCAACGTCCAT
>JBMZTB010000031.1:0-17854 GCA_049623485.1 Candidatus Poseidoniaceae archaeon | reverse complement strand
GAGATGATGTTGGGGACAGTGGTTATGGCGTGCCATACAATGTCGAGAAAGAGAAGATTGAATTCTTGGAGCACGATGTCAAATTTATCATGGCGATTGAGACTGGTGGTATGTTTGATCGTTTAGTCGAGAATGGTTTTGATGAGGATTTTGATTGTGCATTGCTCCATTTGAAAGGTCAACCTGCGCGTTCGACTCGAAGAATTATGAAGAGAATGAGCGAAGAATGGGATTTACCTGTTGTCGTCTTCCTCGACGGTGATCCGTGGTCTTTCAGAATCTTTGCCTCAATCGCTTATGGTGCAATCAAGACAGCACACATATCAGAGTATCTCGCAACTCCTTCTTCGACCTATCTAGGAATTACTGCCGACGATATTCTCGCCTACGATTTACCAAGTGATGACCTCTCAAAGAAGGACATAGAAGCGTTGAATGCTGAGTTAAGCGACCCTCGCTTTGCTGATGGTTGGTGGCAAGAGCAGATCAATATGATGCTCGAAATTGGAAAGAAAGCTGAGCAACAATCGTTAGCAAAGTATGGTCTGGATTTCGTAACAGAAACGTACCTGCCTGAGAAATTATCAGAACTTGGTCTAAACTGATTCAATAAAGCGAGCCTTCTTTGAGGAGTGGTGCTTCGACATGGATATGGAGCAGCAGAAGAAGAGCCGGTGGCCCTTCCGAATTATGATGGCGTCCTTGGTCTGTTTAGTCCTCGGTAGCGTACTCCTTCTTACTGAAATGGATACAGTGGACGAACTCCTCGATCCACGCAACAATAACATTGCTGTGATAAACACAGAAACAGATAAACAGACACTTATCGAAATTGACGATGCTGGTTGTTACCGTGCTTTTGGAACTGGATTCGATGGCAATGTGACTGTTTTTCATCTTGATGATGCTCTAATCGGAGATTCTCTTAGAGAGTCCAAATGTAAACTCGATTGGGAAGCAATGTCAAGTGATGGACAGGCCTTTGATACTCTTGGGACGTGGATTATTGTTGACAAAGGAGAATACATTCTCGAAGTTGAATGTGATGGCGATTGTGGAAATGAAACAATTTGGTTTACATCCATCGATAGTATGGAAGAAGGAGTTCTCTCTTCAACATCATTACTTGCAGGAGGATTCATGTGTTGCTTTGGCATTCTCTTACTCCCGTTATCAGGAGTGCTCTTAGCATTCTCTCAAAATCGTAAGAAGAATGTCATGGTTGTTGTTGGACCTGATGGCAACCTTATGCCACTCACTGATTACACTCCAGATAACATTCAATCTCAACTTCAAGAGCAACGGAATGAGACCACAGAAGGCCTTGATTTTGATATTCGAACAGGAGAATATGTTGGCCAGAAAGATTCCACTCCACAGGTGCAGATGGGAGGGCAGCAACACGTCGCTGCAGGAAGTATGCTGACCACAGAACAAGTCTATGCGTTGATGAGAGGTGATGTAGATTCTGCATCTACTCCTGAGGAAGAAACAGTTCCAGATCCATTCCCTACTTCTCCTGGAAGTTCGATTGTGACCAGTAAACCCGCTATCAAGACTCAAAGTGAAATGGAAAAACCAAGTCGAAAGATACCCAAAGCAGAGAACCAAGATTGGCAATCTTGGGATGAAGACTGATTTCATCTCCAAAATTTTCGACGAGTTCAAATGAGGGGGGCGCTACGTAACTACAGGTTGAGTAGTATGGGTGACCTCGATAAAACATTGAATCTTCTTCAAAATAAGACCCGCAGATTAATTCTCGAGCGCCTTGTTCGAGAACCTCATTATCCAATGCAGTTGGCTGAACTTATTGGTATCAGCCAGCAGGCTATCAAGAAAAATTTGAGAGAATTAGAGAATGGAGGGTTCGTCGAGAAGATGCAGGTTGCAAGTGAAAAAGGTGGGCCGCCAAGAACAATTTTTCGAGTTCAGGAGGCTTTCTCACTACGCATTGACCTAGGTCCTGATCTCTTCAAAATCGAAAAAAGAAAACTGCCATCTGGGGGCCCTCTTCGGTTGAGTTCGAAATTGCCTTCTCAGGTCGTACCGATTGCAGAACAAGTCAGTGGACGGAAAAAGATTAGCGTTACTGAAGGTGTTCTCCATCTTGATCAGCTCAATGTTCAACTTGAAGCATTAGATCGACAACGAGATGCTTTAATCGCCTTACATCAACAGATTAGAGGGAGAATTTCTGCTGCAGTAGATTCCGATTTCGAAAACTATTCGCAACGAACAATGGTTCATGCCCTCATTGAAGCTCCTAGGATTCAGCCGGATCTTGGATTGATGGCAAAGGAATTGCAACTTTCAGAGAAAGATATCTCTGCTGTCATGACTCGTGTGCGAGAATTGGTTGAGAGACAACGCTCGGACAGATCTGGTGAAGTCGTCGCCATAAGCGACAACTCTTCCCTTCGCTGGTGGCTAGGTTAGCCTTCAATCAGAGTCTTCTGAGCCAAGTACAGACATTAGAGAAGATTGTTCTGCGATTCGGTCTTTCACGTCTGATCTTCGTCCCTTTCCGACAAGGAAGAGAACTCCGAACAGAGCGAAGGTGAGAAGAACAATCATTGTTGGAAGGGCAACCTTTCCAGCGACTTCTCCTGCAACATCGAGGAACGGATTGGAGGATCCAAGTTCATTCGAGATACGAAGAACGTTGTTGCCTTCGCTTGCTTCGACAATGTTGTTGCCTGGATCGACAACGACGTATACGTTCTTGGTACCAGCTGTAACTGGATAAAGCATGTACAATTCAACAACGCGTCCATCTTTCTGTGAATCATCTGGCTTGTCAATCGCTCCAATCTCTTGTCGCATGACGATGCTTTCTTCATCGCACATGTTGTTGTTCTTACGAATCGTATCCTTCATGTCATCATCGTCGTATTCACATAGAATCACTTCGATATTTGTAGCATGTACGTTTCCAGTGTTTGCAATTTCAATTCTGATTGGTATAGATTCGCCTACATCTGCTGAAGTCTTGTCTGTTGCAGCAACCCTCACGACCAAATCAGGGGCTCGAAGGCTTACGGTGACTATCTTTTCATTGGAATCAAGATTGTCTCCATCCCATGCAGCACTCTCATCGTGATCTCCACCGTCTTCCATACCGCCCATCATTGAGACAACCTTCAACCCTAGGCTTCTTGTTAGGAGTTGAGCGCCTGGATCAATGGAAACAACTGCGACCATAGTGTAGGTTTCGTAAGGAGCCATCTCAGGGAGACGCCATTCATTGATGTCTTGTAGATAGACACAACTGTCATCTGGGAAGGAACTCGATGTTGATTCAGTGACAACACACTCTTCTTCGCTCTCAAGGTCAAGTCCTACTTGCCGTAGAATCTTCCATGAAACGCCCCAGCCATCAAGGGTTCCCATTCCAGGGGTTTCTGACCATACAAGGTCTGACCCGGTTCGGGTTGAGGTGTGGTTATCCAACGTTGGAACGTCTGGGACGTTTCCTGCATTTGTAATGTTAACAACGAATCGAACAATACGTCCTGGCGCAGTGGTTTTGACATCGTTTTCAACGGTTGGATCCATTGAAATTTGCATGTCATAGAATTCGTTTACAGTAACCTGTAACGTTGTAACGTCACGCAATCGTGTCATACGGCCTGATGCATCTGGATAGGATTGTTCGGAGTATGTGTTGAACACAATAGTGTATTCTCCTGCAGGTACTTGCTGAGGAACGTTCATCAAAACGTCGAACAGTTGCCCTGATCCTACATCGAGTTCTGCGAGGGTATTGCGTGGTACTTCAATGTCCCAAATGACGTCAACACCAGATGAATCAGTAACACGTGCAAGGGTGTAGTCGAATCGGTCTGGACCGTTTCCTTCATTCATGACAGTTGTTGGAAGTGTGATTGAATCTCCTGGATTAACGGTCATATCCGTGTTTTCTCCCAAATCAATGGATGTATCAAGTTTGTAGACATGATTGATGTCGACTTGGAGAATCTTTGATGCTGAAATCTTCGGGTAACCCTTCAGATTTGCTTTGAGAGTAACCGCCTTTCCGAGGCCAGCAATGGAATCGTCAGGAGCGCAAATCTTCACCTTGACCTCATGAGTTCTTGATTCATCTCCGTTGAGAATAATCCAAGATCGTGAGACGCCATCTGGATTGAGAGGCAATCCAGTAGGGAAGATGACATCGATGGTCCAATTGTCTTCATTTTCCGTGGTTCCTGGCGTAGAGAATACAAGATCCCCGGAATCGAAATTCTTGGTCACATCAATCTCGAAGGTATGACAATTTGGTTCAAGTGCGGCAGGCATGTACGGCGCAGGCGTAACACGTGCTGATTGATCACTGATATTCATCATGATGTTGTTGGATGAACGGATCGAAACGAAAACACCTAGTTCGAGAATATCATAGGTTCCTTTCTCTACAGACTTAATCGGCTCACCTGCAGACCATCCTTTGAGTAATATCACAAACGCACCAGGATCTTCCGAGGTTGGAACGTTGATTTCTAGGTTCTTTGTCACAGTCTGCTGAGGATCCAATTGTACACTCATTGGGAAATTCACGTCCCATGCAAATGGCAACAACCATTCTTGTCTTCCTTCAAGGGTTTGTGGATCCCAGAAGAGGAATGTATCAGCTACGTTTCCTGTGTTTGTAATCGTAATCGAGAAGATGGCTGTTTGTCCTTGCTCAACGTCAGCAACACTGTGAGAAGTATCCAAATCTATTCCGTGTACTACGTCCATAAGTGTTAGAGTGGTTAATTCGGATCGAATTGCTGGGTCTTTGTAGGACTTCGCATCAACCCGTATTTCAGCTAGTTCATCTGCATTCGCTTGGTAGATTGACGGTGCTCGAACTCGGAGGTAAAAGCGAATAGATTCGCCACCTTCAAGGAAGATTGCAGTATCTGGGAAGATTGCAGTATGGTTTTCGGCAAAGAACAGTGTTGCTGTCCAGTTTGTTGGAACTCCTGTAATGTTGAGTCCGTATGTATCTGCAACCAAATCCTTCGGACCTGGTGTTGAGTTATTCATCGACAGATTGTAGATGGTTTGCTCCCCTGGTTCGATCACGTGATAGAACGTTTCTCCTTCCTCAAACTCTACATCCACTTGTCCAGTGAGAACGTGTGAGTAGCAGATAGTAAATCGGTTGTTGTTGGGCTGATCGTTGCACTTGTTTGTGTCAGACCAGGCAACGTGGGCCCCACTACCAAGATCGTTTGAGAAAGCAGGAGGCATTCCTATGCTGGGTTTGTATCCTGAGTTCGGGCCTAGTTTGTTTGACGACCATTTCGTAATCGGTACAATTTCCCATGGATCCAGAGCGGTTAATCCATCGCCTTCCAAATTCGTGTGGTTGAGGCGAACGTACTGGATTTCTTCACCAGCTGATGTGTTTCCTGAGTCAACCCACGCTATGTGAATTTGGTTTTGATCATCGGTTAGAAGTGAAGGGAATACAGAGTTTCCTCCCCAAGGAGCGTTTTGTGGCAAGCCAGCGTATGTTTCTACATTCGAAATTGGCGTGTCGTTAATCTTCTTGATAGCATACGTGGACAATCCATCATCGCGGCCGTCGAATTCTCCAGCACCTTGCAGACGGAGTTTTGTATAGTATACTTCGTAGTTAACGTCCTTTTCAAATCCATAGTCACGACCATCCATCCATGCAATGTGCGTGTTTCCTTCCATATCTACGCCAATAGATGGATGGAATGAATAAGCGTCATCGATGGTAACACGTGTATCGTTGACAACGATAAGGTGTCCTTCTGATCCTTTTCCAGTGTCTTCAATGTAGGCTCCGTTCTGTACAACTGTTCCAGCGACACCAGGTGTCCAACTTGGATCGTTGTCCATCTTGCCATACGGGTCGAGTACAGACATGTAGATTTCTCGAGAATTGTTTGTGGAGATGTAAACCATTGCTTCGACAAGGAGGGCCATTGAACTTGCACCACCAGATCCTGATGGGAATTCGTAAACTTGCCCACCGGCACTTGTTGAACGAATTGTGTTAGCAGGGCAGTTTCGTGTGGCGGTACTTTGGATACCGTTTGGACATTGTGATAGATCTTTGAAGTGGGATTGGACACCTGTTGCTCCACCATATGTTTGACCATACATTCCGACTGGAACGACACCAGCAATTACGCAGTTGTCGTGAGCCTCTTCAATCGATGTTGTGTCATCTGCTTGTTGTGCTGGATCTCCATCCTTTGGACCTTCATCGGAAATAGGGATTGCAATCTTTGTTGCATTTGGATTCCATTTGTGGTCATCTTGCGTTGGAGGATTTCCTGGAACGTTGCCTTGAGCGTCCTTCCAAGACAAACATGCCCAATTTGTTCCTGGGCCCCAATCTTCGCCAGAATATCCAGAGTAGGTGTTGCCGTTGTATACAGTGCCTGGGAGTTTTCTAATTCCACCGGAGTCGTCACCAGGTTGGATACCAAGAGCGGTCGAGCGTGGGCCTGCGTTCTTATTGTGGGTTGCACAGTTGCCGCTGCTTGCAGCACCTGGAAGGGTGTTTCCGAGCCCATAAATGGTTTCGTAAACAGTCATGTTTCCTTCTTCGAGCATAGGCTTCAAACCTTGGAAGTAGCCACCTGCAGCGAATTGTCCGCCATAGATAACAGTACAAACATCAGCCCATTCAGAATACATTGAACCAGAAGTATCGACAATAAAGACAAGTTCGACCTTGCCTCCTCGAGTATCGTCCCAAGCGATCTGAACGAGATCGTTTGAATCGACGACAATGTCGGGGTGACCTTTGTGACCAATGATAGGGGTTAGAAGAGTGTCTTCGAAGAGTGTGAGGACGCTGCCTGATGCGAACTCAGGTTGAATCATGGTGTAATAGATTTGAGGTTGGTTGAAAAACATTTGAAGTTCGTCGTAGGAATCTTGCCATGCAATGTGCAAGTTTCCTTTGCTATCAGCATCGATTGATGGCCAGTCTCTGTCTTGAGCACGCATCGATAGAATGGTGTCATCGATTTGAGAGATACCACTGTCTTCAGCAGCCATACCGTCCAAAGGTGCAAGGTAAGGATTCAACGAAGTGTACATAATTTTGTATTGTCCAGATTTATCTGCCCAAACGATGTGAATCCGATCGTTGTCATCTATGACCATGTCCGGATGCCAAACTTTGTGAAGCCCAGGATTTGTGATTTGCGTAGCATCGATTAAGGTTTCTCCACGAGGCGATAACATGGAGTAGTACAGGTGTTGATTGTTTCGAGTCCATACGACGTGTACATTTCCTTCGCTATCAGATGCGACGGTGGTTTGAGCGTCAGAGGCTGTTCCTCCATCAACGATACGAACTGCTTCTGTGATGACTACTTGTGAAGCTTCGGCTTCTTCGGTTCCGATTATTAATCCAGAAAATGCTGAAAGAAGCATTAAGCTGACTAAAGTAAATGATTTGGTTGTTTGACGCATAGTATCACCTGTGGTACTTCGAACCATACAAGTCCAGTACTTAACCGCGCCCCTCAGGCGGCAGTAAATCAACCGCAGGGTTGCCTTCAAGCCCACTCTTCTGGATCTAAGCCAGTGCCGAACGGCATCGTGTCGTTAAATTCGATTTTTGCAGGTTCTTCAATCTGAATTGGGGTTGATTTTTTCTCCTGATTTGCCCAATCATCGACGGGGCCTGGCTCGCCTTTGCCAGGACCATAAGCGAATTTAATTTCATGAATCATGCTGAGTTTGGCAAGCCATAGTCTTCGCAAAGAGTGCATTAGAGCGTTCTTGCTCAATCCATCATTCCAAATTGGTAGACTTACATTGAACGCTTGAAGTGGCCCCGGCTTTTCTTTACCATCGTGACCCATGTGAATGCCCCAATCAAGTTCGGCCTTCATCAATGTGAGACGACATTCATGCACCCACTCACTCCATACTTCTGACTCTTCTTTCATGTGTTCTTTCATTTGCTCTTGTTGGCCGAGATCGACTCGAGTCATACTTGAGACGAACACTAAGTCACGACCCTTTGGAACGACGACTGCGAACATATGTCCTTGTGGACCTGGAGGGTATTTTATGAGGAAATGGGCTTCGGCTCGCGGATCATTTTTGTCCCGTATTTCAAGACGTTCGCTTGCTAGCCATTTGCGAATGTCGTTGATGTGTTCCTTATCCACCATGGCAGTCCCTCGCGGTCGATGAATTTGAACTCAACGCTTCTCACTGAGTAAACTTTGTCGAAGATGAGTCAGTTTCTCTCCAAGTTCAATCTTGTAAGCATTCGAGGTTGTCAAGCGAGCAAATGCTCTCTTTGTATCGACATATGAGTCCCACCAGAATCCAAACATGCGCCCGGTTAACCAATATGTAGGGAATGATGCGAGATATACCGTGAATACTGCGATTGCTATTGACAGAGAGGTGTCGCCAAACATATGAGTCCATTCGAACGAAAGAACATGTTCGAGTTCACTCTCAAACCACCATAATGCTCCAGTGGTAAGAATGGAAATGAATGGCCACATTAGAACCGAACCGAACATAGCTGCCAGAAATTGATATGTTGTTCTTGCATCAACTCCTTCGTCTGTACGATCTCCTAGGTATCGGCCTAGAGCCATTTGTAAGGAGAGAGATACAAGGAAGATAGGAAGCAATGCTGCCATGACAGTCGTTCGAATCATGAAGTCACCAAGTCGTAGAGGATTTCCTTTTCTTAATCCAGTTGCATCCTTATTCAAATCCCGGCCATCTAGATTTCTTTCACTGAGTTTCTTATGCAGTTCTATACCTTGGTCAAGAATTGGATGTTCAATTTTAACCGGTTTAGAGTCGATGTGTTCGAGTTCCGTTTGATATCTGTCCCGAACCTCTCGAGCTGCGATCACCTCTTGCCTCCATGTTCGAAGAGGTTTGTGATCGAGACGAGATTGTACCTGAGCAATCAGATGCGTGCCTCCGTGTTCATCCCACGAAGAGACATTCGGAGTTAAGGGATGGAGGTGTGGGCGAAGATTGTCTCTTAGAGAACGAACGAGTTCTTGAGGAGGTTCAACCCACTGCCGTTGTTTTACTGCTTCGATAAGGTCTTCGGGAATCTGGTCTTCAGGAAGATAATGTGGTTCACCAAATTCCACCCACATATCCGTTCGGTAATGATGTCGTACTCGGAAATGTAATCCAACGGGCTGAAGAACTGGACATTTCTTTCCACTCGCCTTTGCAATCGCTGCTGCTGCTAGGACGGTTCTCATCGGACCTGTTCTAAACCTCAGCATATGTGAAAGATCGTGGCTCGTTCCTTCGGGAAAAAGCACACAAGCAAAACCACTGGAAATGCCTGTGGCAAGAGTGAGTAATGAGCGCCCGTTCAGATTCGTTGCTTCTTCTTCTGAGCAACCACCTCGGAGTAGTTCTGCCTTGCGGACAACTGGTTGTACTGCTAATCTTCGGGTCCAGAAAGAAAGAATTGGGCGTGTCACAAGATCATGACGACCCCCCATGACGAATTCCTTGGGGTGAGTTAGCATGATTCCAAGTGGATCGATGAGACCATTTGTGTGCCACGATGTACAAAGCGAACCTCGATCCGTTGGTATCTTCTCGGTGCCTGTGTATTCAATTGTTCGAAACTGATTTGCTGCTGTTCTACGGCAAAAGAAGAACGCTAATTTGGTCCAAAAATAGGAACCAGGTGTTTCTTTATCATAAGATGGCATGGGCGTGTTCAGTAACTTTTCCATCTTCATATTTGCAGAAGATTTAGAGAGAACTGGAAGAGCTTCCCCGCGATGGTCAACTGCTCCATCCCAATCTGCGACTCCTTTTGCCATTCAGTTCCCCTCCATTCGCAGTTCTGAAGCCAAGACACTTAGTTTCTCATGGTCAATCTCTTGGCTTAGAGGAGGCCACATTGCAGCCAATGTCTTTCCAGAGTCATTCTCGGTTCGTGGAAGAACGTGGGCATGTACGTGAGGGACTTCTTGGCCTGCAAGCGGTCCATCGTGAATGACGACAGTAAAATCCGTAGTATCGAATTTTATTGTCAAAAGTCGTTGTACTTCCACAATCCCTTCCATCAAATGTGAACGTTCGCTCGTTGATAAGTCGCCAATTCGTGAGACTGCGGTCGTTGGAATCACAAGTGTATGCCCTTCTCTTCTTGGAAAAATATCAAGAAAAGCATACCATCCCTCTCCAGAACCAACTTTGTGTGAAGGAATATCGCCAGATAATATGTGTTCGAACAATGATTTCTCGGCCATGGGACGACCAATCATCCATTACAAATAATCAAACCGCAGAAGTAGGGTTGAGAATCCAATTTCCTGATGGACCTTTTCTTAGAGCGAGAATTCCAGTTGAACCGTCATTGTAGACAAGATTGTGGTGGATTTGTTCACCATCTTGATCTGGGAAATCTGAACGTTGATGCAGGCCGCGCGATTCTGTTCTTAATTCAGAACTTCTCACGTTAGCAAGACCAAGACGGATGGCTGCCTGAGCCCTTAAAATTTCAAGAAGATTCTGATTCGCAATCAGTGATGTTTCATCGCAATGAAGTTGTTCGCCTCTTATTGAAAGTTGGTTGAGGGATTCTGATGCGCTTGACAGCGCATTTGCTTCAACTGCTGGAGATTGTGTTGCTGTCAAGATCTCACTAAGGCGTTGGACGATTGGTTTGAGCCTTTGAACTGGCCCTTCTGATTCTGCGCCAAGCATGTTCAATTCCGCTTCTACAATGTTGAGAGATTCTTCAAGTGCAGGAGCTCCCGTAAATTTCCGCTTTGTAATCCATCCAGAGGCGTGGGTTCCTGCTGAAGCTCCAGAGCATATCGCTTCCAATAAACGGTTACCTGCTAAGACATCAGAACCGTGGAGGCCGCTGGATGCTGCGTCTCCTGCTGCGTAAAGACCTGTAAACCATCGAGCCCATGTTTCCAAAACTACTCTTCCGTTCTCGTCGGTTGAAAGACCTCCTAGAGTGTGATTTGGTCGCGGAGCAACTTCAATTGTTTGGCGATGCATGTCGACGCCTAAGCGTTGCTTGATTTGATCAAATGTTGTTGCCCACCAACTTGTATGCTCGCCAAGTTCACGTGCGTCCAGTACTGTTGTGCCCGCTTCATTCATCTTTGAACAAATTTCGGAGGTCAATGTAGAGGACGATACGTCAATGGCCGCTCCAGATGGAGTGTGAAGTGTAGCACCGTCAGAGAGGATAGATTGAGGAATAATCATGTTCGTACCTACGACTCCTAGAGGAGCATGTGCAACAAATTCCATGTTTCTCAATGGAGCGCCTGCTCGATATGCCATGTCTATTCCAAGCGATGTCGAACCTGTAGTAAATGCGCCTTCAAAACCACCATCTGCGACAATCAGTGCTTTGCATTGTACGGTTAGAACACGTCCATTAATCATATCGAGTGTTGTGATTCCATTGATTGAAAAATTTGTATGAACCAATTCAAGAGGAACTTGATCTCCTCTTCTGGTAACGCCATGCTTCATGCATTGTTCTTCCAGAACTTGTTGGCATTCTCGGATTGTTGCGTCCCCAGCATTACACAAGCGAGGTTTGCTATGGCCTGCGCCATAATGTCCTTTCACAATTCCTTTTGCATCCCTTCGGAAATTTACACCGCGGCGCTCAAGAAGGTCAACTGTTCGGAGTGCATCGGTTGTAAACTTGGCCACAATATCCTGGTCTGAGAGGAAATTTCCAGCTCGAATGGTGTCTTCGCGATGACCACGATTGCTTTCTTCCTGAATGTGGCATGCAATCCCATTCATAGCAACATTACCGCCGTCACCTAATCCTGTTGAACTCATCATCAAGACGTTGGCTCCACCTTTTGCAGCCTCTGCTGCTGCAGTTAGGGCAGCAGGCCCGTCTCCAAGTACTACGATGTCCCATGCTTCCATATTAGACCCCCAATATTTGAGGGGAAGTGAAGCCCTGCCATAAGGAAAGCGCTTGGTCAACCAGAAATTGATTCGCCTCAAGCCTCGGGTACGGGAAGGTCGGAAAATCTCCGAGCACGAAGAAGTTCTCGTATTCTATCGGCTCGTTGGTGACTCTCTCTTGGCGTAACAAATGTTCGCACTATTCGGGAGCCAAGCACTGTTTCTGCATCGTCTCTGAGCGTTACCTGTACTTGCGCATCTCCTTTGAATTCCCTATCCCATGCAACGTTTATCCAAAGTACAACTGTGCGTTCAAGATAACGAGGCAACCAATCAAGAACATCGTCGTCAGAAGGGTGTGTCAATTCCACTGACTTTGTTGGCGGGGGGCAAGGCATCAGTTCGAATCTGTGATTGATGGATTCGGGCTTGCCACCGGGCACTTGCACTTCTACGCGGGCGTGTGTAGTGTCGAATGTTTGGTTATTGAGCGCAATAAACAAACTTCCTGAGCCATCGTAACACATCGTATCCAAAGAAATATCCATTCTCCAAGGAGAAAGAAGAATTTCAGGCGACCCGGTAAGAAGATCGTTCTGCAATCGTTCGAATAAACGAAAAGCCCCGGGTTGCCAAGCTCTCGCATGTTCCAAGGAACGTTGAATGGATCTCCAATTAAAGAAAGATTCTTCTTCGAGTAACGTTCGATCTATCGCTTCTGGTGGCATAAAATCACGAAGTGATTCGATGACGTGATTGGATGAAACAACGTCCGTAGCATGGAGGTGAAGGAGGAAGAGGAGACGTTCTCTTGCCTGAATCGGATCAATCCCTGGTAAAATACTGGAAGTGAATTTTTCTTCCCAAGAGCTCCACTCAATTTGAGAATCTGGGTCAAGATGAGCATACAATAATTCTCCTAATGGAGAACCAAGTTGAGTTGGATGGTGGGTTGGAGCGTAATGGATCAACAACGGCATCGAATCGGCTTGTAGACGAACATAGAATGTGGTTAATATTGAATGAATGCTCAATCCTAAACCCGATGTCATAGAGATGAGAAGAAGAAGGTTCCAAGCCACAGTTCTTGGTGCAATCAACGTTGATAAGCAAAGTAATGTAAGCGAGGTTGTTGCTAAAAAAGCACTGATATTATTTTGGCGGCGACCGTCTCTAAGCCCTTCTAAAATACGATCCATCCCTGGTTGGGCGCGAAGAGTGTGTCTTCTACCATCGCCAATTCCACCTTGCTCGCGAAGAGATATTTTTGCTTCAGCAGCAGACCATGCGGCTTCACTTCCTGCAATTGGTGGCCCGAATGCTGCAAGAAGTGGGATGAGCCAAATTGATAGAACCAAAAGCGGGTTAGACGGTAAGAGTGATGGGTTGATGACAAACAAGAGCGATGTTCCTGCGATACTAAAACCAATGATGTTTCTGAAGAATAGGAAGAAGGGGTTGGTTGCTATTTTTCCGCTTTTCATCCTCAGTTGTTCGCTCTTTTCCCAAGCCTCTCTTGTTCGCGCCAACGGATCTTCGCTACGAGAGAACCCATGCCCATATGGATCAGGAAGGGATTTGAGAGTGCGTCTCGTTCGAGCAATGATGGATTCGTCTTCTGGTTCCATCTCGCTCAGTTGTTGTGAAAGAAACGCCACATAAGTGTGCTTCGCTTCCTTGGATGTGATTCGCAAGGTTTGGCGGGCGCGGCAGGATTCGAACCCGCGATCTTCGGCTTAGGAGGCCGATGCATTATCCAGCTGTGCTACACGCCCATCGATGCCAAAACGCCCCCCATCAAGGAGATTACGATGGTTTGATGTTCGCGATATCGAACAACATATGTTCGATTTGAATTCGCCCTTGAGCAGATCTGCGAAGCCTCATATCGCACCCAGCAATGGCTTGTAGGGCAGCTGTAAGTATTGGTTCTTCCAGATTTAATCGTCCACTGGTCAACACTTGGTGGGCTTGTTCAACAACATCTTCTGGCTCAAGGCTTTGAGAGGAGATGATTTTGTCATAGATTCCCATTGCCCCTTTCAGTTGTCGTACATTTTTGACGCCTTCCTTGACCCACCTCCATTCAACAACACGGCCACGAAGAGCCTCTTCTAACATGATTTGGACGTCGCTGGTTGATGTCGCTTTGAGGAGTTTCTGGAGATTGCTTCGGTCATTAAGTAGGCCTCTCAATGACAACATTTCAGTGGTGAAAATGGCCTTCCTTAGATTGCCATCGCTTACGTGGGCAATGTCGCCTAGTAGACCTCGTGTGGATTCAACACCAGCACGCTTGCATATTTCTTCAAGGCGTTTTTCAATTGTTTTTCGAGGTATTGCCGAGAGGCGTATATGTTGTGTTCTGCTTCGTAGTGCGTCGATGAGTCTCGAAGGAGTTTGTGCAGTAAAGATGAATCTCGATGTTTGGCTGGTTGATTCCATCATTCGGCGAAGAAGAGGTTGACGCTTGTGTCCAAGATAATCTGCATCTTCGATGACGATGATTCTGGAAATGTGTGCTTCTTGGCTACTTCCTCGTACAGATTCATGGCCCGCAGGGGCTGTATCTCCTTCTTCTATTTTTGAAAAGGTCGAGTCGAAGGCATCGAGGGACGTCCGACTGGCAAGTGTATCGCTTGAATTCTTACCACCTGGGCGGAGGAAGTTTTCGAATGTGGCCATTGCTCCAGCGGATCGGGCAAGATCTTTGGCCTGCAAAACGTGAACTGTAGAACGCCACGAAGGCCCCAACACCTGACGAACAATGAGCCGCCAGGTGGCGGTCTTGCCAACACCGGATGGGCCTGAAATGAGAAGATGTGGAGGGTTTGCTTGCAAAGCTACGTGTTGAATTGTATCAATCTGGCCTTCTTCAAGAGCAAGTTCAGAAAATGTACGAGGCGAATACGCCTCCAACCAACTCGCCATGATTATCAAACAATGACATGGGTCTTTGACCCTTTGCTTGAGTTCATTCGGCCTTGAGTGTCTTCTTCTTTCTGTCGCCACTGCTTCGGCGGAGTTTCATGAAGATCTTTGAACCACAGTGACTGCAATGGATTCCATTGCGCTCGCGGTCAAAGCTTTCGTGAGTTCCACAGAGGGCGCACTTGTAATCTACAAGTTCTGACATGAATCATCCGACCTACCCATTGGTTTTGAATCTGTCCGTTCACCTTAGCCTTACTCAAAGTGATTCAATACCACCAACAAGTGGCTTCGTAAGGCGAATTTCAGCTGCTTGGCTCAAATCCATTTCTCGGACTGCTGTTGCATCGACCATTTGACCGTCAACAAACAACCAGTTGCTTCCACTTTCGGTTTCACAAGCCAATTCAGTTTGGGACATCTGGGCAACAGAGTGCCCTGTTGAGTCTGTGATTTGAACGGTGAAGGTTGCTTCATCGGATCCACCAACAATTGATGGAACCATTCTCAGAACGTTGTCTTGAGTGATGGAAGTGTTTTCGAGTGTGCTTGCATCGACCATTTGACCGTCAACAAACAACCAGTTTCCTTGGTTTTGTGACAATTCGCCGACAATCTCTTGCTTGCTCATCATAACCTCTTGGTCTCCTGATTGGTTTGCAATGAACACTTTGAATGTCTCGCTTCCACCAACCATTCCAGGGTTAATTCTGATTTCGGTTGAATTGTTGAGCTCGATGGTCTCAAGTTCTTCAACACTAACCATTTGAGAGTCAACGAAGACCCATGTGTTCTCGTTTGTTGATACCATATCGATGATACCTTGGCGGGTCATGGTTTCCTGCTCATGGCCGCTTTCTCTTGCTACGTGTACTGTGTATGTTTTGTCCAACATTGTAGTTCCTCGCTATTCCCCAACTTCAACAGTATATGAAGTCGCGATGACTCGGCAAGTTCATGGATGTTCTCGGCTCGAATCGAAACATGAGCAAAGAGGGTGCACTTGTCATTGACGTTGTCGATAATGGTGGTCAATGGACACATCGTGAATGGAGAATGTTGCGCTATCTCAAAGTCGATACGCAAATTATTCCAAACGATACACCTGTAGAAGAGTTGAGAAAATTGGATGGTTTGATCCTATCCGGTGGTGCCGCTCGCATTGGCCTTACAGGAGAATTGGGCAACTGTGCGGAATATCTGAAACTCGATATCCCTATTCTGGGAATCTGTGCAGGGCATCAATTCATGGCTCGCTTTTATGGTGGAGATGCACGAGAATCCCCCGAACCTGAATTTGGAGCAATGGAAATCGAACTTTTGGACGGAGGTGGGAAAATCTTCGCTGGAACAGATGCAGTGCAAACTGTATGGGAGTCTCACAACGATGAAGTTCACGAAGTTCCTGATAATTTCTTCATTACTGCTAGAAGCCCTTCATGCAAAGTGCAGGGGATGGAAAACCACGAAGGAAATCGATTTGGATTGCAATTCCATCCAGAGGTTAACGACTCAGAATTTGGAAAGGAAATGTTTGAAAATTTCGTTCAAGTTTGTAGAGATTTCAAACAATGATCAAAACTTCAAATTTGCCTGTCGGGCTAAGAGAAGAATCTGCATTGAATGCTCAAGCATTGCAGCGTTTGCCATTGCTTGATCTAGATTTGCACCCACTGCATATGCTCCATGTCCTCGAACAACAACGCATCGTAAACCACCTTGTTGCAATGCTTCAGCGACTTGACGGAGGAAATCTGTATCCATGCCATCAGGGTCAACAATGACTACCTTTCCAATGTGCTCTTTACCAGTGACGTCAATAGGTTGGACGATGATGAGATCTTTCTCGCAACTCGCAGCTGTTGTGTAAGGACCATGCATGTGAATGGCTGCAGCAGGGCCGCCTGTAACGACGGATACTGATGCAAGGAGGACTTCGTGAACCTTCCAATCTGCAATCGAACCCCGAGGGGCTGCACCGCCTAAACGGCCGCCGACGATGCCTCGTTCATCGAGGCGGGCGAGCGAAGTAGAATGTCGTGTACTGATCATCAAACCGGGTTCATCAGGATGGAGCATGGACATTGACCCCATAGAGCCCTTGACCAGATTTGCTTGGCTCAGTTGTCTTCCCATTCGAGAAAAATCTGCAACGATATGTGGTGGAACAACAATATTGTCCAGAACAATTGGAGGCATTGGTGTTTCTTCCAATTCTTCTATGACTTCAGCGGCCCCAACTAAACTGCCTCGTAGTCGTTCAATCTCTGCTGTTAAACGAGCAATTTCATCTTGATTGGTTTGTTCTGGAGCGGTTTCCAATATCGCCTCTACATCTTCTGCAGGTTGATCTGATGGCTCAGACTCTTCGGATTGTGGAGGAATGATCGGTTCAGGGATTTCTTCAGGTGCTTCCTCGATCCCTTCAGACGAAGGTTCCTCCGCAGGTTGTTCTTCCACAACCTCAGGAGATGGTTCTGGGACTTCGTCTGTTTGTTCTTCGTCAGAATTGGTTGTCTTCTCTTCAGCTTCTTCAACAGGCTCGGTTGTTTCCTCAGTTTCAGATGGAGGGCCGCTAGGTGGCCCGCTTGGTGGGCCTGTTGGGGCCGGCGGCGTTTCAACAGCAGGAGCGCTTGGAGGCCCGCTAGGCGGGGGGCCAGGAGGTCCTGAAGGAGCTGGAGTTTCTGTAGGAGGTGCGGATGGAGGTCCGCTCGGAGGTCCGCTCGGCGGGCCTGATGGGCCCGGTGCCGCATCAGCGGGTGGACCGCTTGGAGGCCCGGAAGGTCCAGGGGTTTCCACAGGAAGTTCGGATGAGGGTGCATCCCCAGGACCTGTTGACTCTGGTGTTTCTGTTGCAATGGGTTCTGGTGAGTTTTCGATTCCGTCCATTGCTCCGAATGCCCCATCGAGCATCGATCCAAGTGTTGCCTCTTCAGCCTGTTCTCGTGCTTGTTCTGCAGATGTTTTCTTGGCGGCCATGGTCGTCCCTGACTACGCCATACCTCGCGGCTTAAATAGCGGTTCCGTT
>JBMZTB010000030.1:0-18464 GCA_049623485.1 Candidatus Poseidoniaceae archaeon | reverse complement strand
GTTCTCTGTTGAAATCCTTCGGTTTTGGCCAATTGGGGCACACACTTCAAAAGATGAAAGGAAATCTAAGGGTTTGAGGGGTGAGCCAAATGTTCGATTTCAAACCTGGAGATGTTCTTGAAACTCGGAACGGTGGAGCGAATACGCTACGACACCTCGCACAAGAATTAGCAACTCTTGAGAGGAATGGTTCAATCCAAATTGAACGCCGTATTCCTGAAATTGGCGTGAGAATAGGACACTTACTCATCTTTGATGGAACGCTTGCAAGCGCTTTCCACCAAGCTGATACGGTGAGGTTTGGAATTGAAGCATTACTTGAAATCGAATCAGATGCTTCGGCTTTAGATGCCACTGTGAGTCTTCATGAAATGTCAGAGGATGTGTTTCTTACGACCTCTATCGCCTATCCCGAAGCAAATCTCGTTGATCCCAAAAAAGAACAGATTCGTGATGAAGCATGGTGGGCGAATGTGCGTGCACCGGCTCGAAGACTTGACCGAGATGAAAAGTTGCCAGAACTAAAACCAACGGTTGAAACCCCTGAATTTATTCGTCATAAAACTCAAGCACGAATACAAAATCTTACTGGACCTGTTCTCAAGCGGGGACAAGCCCTTTTGGAAGATGCTGTCGAACCAACTGCGACATTCAATCTTGCAAGGGCTCTTGGGAATCATGGACGTCCACTCTTAGTCATCAGCAGGCAATCGCCTGAGCGACTCAAAGTCAACCATCAAATCGAACTTCAACATTGCAAATGGTTAACAGAAAAGCAACATGAATGCACCCTTGAACCTTCTCTCGAATCCATACGAAAGGAGATTAGCTCTTTTTTCCATGACAATTTACGAGCAGCACTTGTTCTCGAAGGAATCGAATATCTGTCGGGTATTCATGGCGAAAATCAAGTCATAGAGATGGTGCGCGGAATTGTGGATGAAACCCGTTATACGGATAATCTCTTACTCCTTACAACAAATCTTGAGGCATTTACACAGATTCAGCGTTCAAGATTAAATCGAGAACTTGTGAAAATTGAAACATCTCAAATCAACACATGGTTGCTGGATGAGGAATTCCTTCTTGATCATCCTTTCTGCCAACCACCTGATGAAGAAGAACTTGCTTGGATTGAAGAACATCTTCGAGAAAGTCTTGCTGGACTTCGAACCGATGAGCCGGAACCAATTCAACAAGAAGTTGAACAAATACCTCTACCAACACCCGAAGAGATGACTGTCGAAGAAGAGGAAATAACGACAACACTTGATGAGCCTGTTGAGACAATTGAAATGGAAGAAGAGATTCAAGTCATCCAACATGAGCCAATTCCAGAACCTAAGAGGCCACGTACTGCCCAACGCATCGTTCGTCGAAAAAAGAGCATGTCTCCTAAGAATGGAAACAAGCGAGTTGAAAAACTGAAAGCGGCTTCAAAACGGATTGTGGACGTAGGCTCTTTCGCCTCAAATTCAAGTCGTTCATCTGGTCTCGATCATCTTGCAAAAGCCGCATCTGGGGCAAAGGAAGGTCGATTTCCAGAACAAAAGAAACCACTTACTTCTCAACGGTTGACTAAAGCAGCAGGGAGTTCAGCTTCCAAAAAACTCCTCACGTTACCGCCAATAAAAACCACAAAAACACTTGCTGTAAAACAATCACCAGCGCATGTGGAAACAAAGGCCAAAAAACCGACATCACCGCATGCACGAGAACATGCTTCAGCCATTCAGCAACAGGAACCCATCAAGGACTTCCGAAATGAACCTGATTTTGAGGATTCTGACACGGAGGAGATTGTATGAGCATCGAACGTACAAACCGACTCAAAGTTGCGCTTCAAAAAGCCAAAGCAAATCTTCCAGAAAGAGAAAATTCAACTTCTGAAAATCGTTCCCAGTTGGGCCGTCTCCTCAACAAGCCTTCATCTCTTGAGAAGAATAGATCCTTGCTAGCCAATCAACCAATCCCAGAACGCCCAATCATTGATGAAATCTCAAGGGAAACATTTGGAGAGGATGTTGAATATATTCCAAAACTCAATCTAAGAGACAATAATAATTCTCAATCAACTGCAGAAATCGTCGCATCACGTTTGAAAAATATGAGAGAGAGAGTTCGGATTGAACCCGATACGCCGCTTGGAACACGCGTTGGATTCTCTGTCGATGGAAAACCATTATGGGCATCAATTATCGATGAACAACGTCAATATTCATCACATTCATTGAACGAAGAAATCGCACCTTTGCAACCTCATCATCGACTTCACCACAGCAATCTTGCGCCCGCACAATCAATGTGGCCATTACAGCTTCAAATTAGCGAAAAGAACACATTCAAGCAATGGCGAGTCTATCGCGAAAACAAGGGTTCTACACAAGCATGTGAAGTCATCATCGACCAACTAGGAAATCGAATCAATCCTTTACTCATTATTGGGCAAAATGGGACAGGGAAGAGTCATCTCTTGCATGCTACTGGACAAAGTGTTCTGCGATATTATGACAATGAAGTTCGGATAATACGGGGTACTGAGTTGATCAGTGCAAGTACCCTGCCCAAGGATTGGCATGAAGCATTAGCGCAGACTGGTTTACTTCTCGTTGATGATCTTCATCTCGTATCCGAAAATGAGGAGATATCGACAACATTGGGCCATCTTATCGATCACAGCCTCAACCTTGGCATTCAAGTTGTGGCAACATCATTAACCAATCCTGATTCATGGGCATCATCAAGACTTTGGGATGTTATGAAAAAATCATCCGTCGTCGAATTATCACCAATTTCATCTGCCAGTCTCGCCCTCCACATTAAGCGAGAAAGTTCGCTTCAAGGTTTGCTGCTTGAGGATGCTCACATCATGCACCTTTTGGAACATACAGGTAACGACTGGAGAAGTGTCAATTCCTCGATAGCGATACTTGCAAACGCCAATGAAAAAGGAGATGTCGTCTACCAACCCGAAGATGTACTGCGAATTCTTGCCAACAAACCAAAGCAAGAAGAACACTCTTTCGAACGAAGTGGTACGAATATTACCCTCGCAACCGATATTGTTCGAACTGCAACAGATGTCATTTATTCCGATAAGGACGTTGGAGGAATTGAATTACATTCGACTGTGATCGATTTACCAGAAGACGACTGGGAACCCAAAATGGTTACAGTCGATGAGATTCATAGAGCGAATGATTTGATTGAACAACACCTCAAAACAACGCTGGATGAGTTGACTCCAGAGGCACCAAGTGTACTCGATGCAGATGCGAGAGATCGCCATCTAACGCATCAACTTGGTCAATTGAACGAGAGCGACATCCACTCGACTGTTGATGTGATGGTTGGAATTGATACTGAAATCGATCGAGTCATCGCTGAAAGAGAGCAACAAATGGTAAGGGATGACCTACGTCTTCGTCATCTTGAAACACAGATGGAGGCTTTACTCGAGCGAACCTCCAGTGCTGATGCAAACGAACTCATCGATATCGTCGATGAATTGCGACATATCGAGCATGAATTAGGTCTTGTGAGCGAAGATGCAATGGAAGCGTTTGAATTGGAAGATGAAGAAGCAAAGGATATCGTTCGTTTGGCTCGAATTCGACCTAAAGCAGTCCTAACTGGTGAGGAAGAATGAGAGGTGCATGGTGGGCAAAGGGAGTCCCTTTCCAATGTCAGCCTGATTGTGGCCGGTGTTGTGATCAACCTGGAGGCATCGTCTATCTCGCCCCAACTGATGCGGAAAAACTTGCAGAACATGCAAAAATGGATGTTGAATTGTGGCTAAAGCGAGATTGCACAAAAACTCTTGATGGCCGCTATATTCTTCGTTCACGTCAAGGTGACGGCGTTTGTATTTATTTGAATGAACAAAAGCAATGCAATGTCTATCAATCACGACCACAGCAGTGCAAAGCATTTCCGTGGTGGGCAGAAAATCTACGAAGTCAACGTTCATGGAATCAAGTCAAGGAGTCCTGCCCTGGACTTACGGCTGAAGATGCAATCCTTATCTCTGGAGAAGAAATTAAACTTCACGTCCATGCAGATCGACAATCAACTCGTGGATTTCGAACATGGACATAGTTGCTATTAGGTGTAATTTGCAACACCGAATAGTTGGTTTTGAGTAATTTCCTTTATACGGATGACCTGATTCGGATGATACGGTGAGACAGTGACTGATGAGGCAAAGCATCTACTTAAGTTGACTGAAAAGCACCTAGACATTGGCATGCGTGGCATTCCAGTCGGTACATGCCGTACTTCATACGTAACCCCTGGTGAAGGAGTTCATTATTGCGGATATCCTATCTCTGAACTTGCAGAAATGGAACCAGAAGTCGTTGTATATCTCTTACATAACAAGGAACTTCCTACTGATGAACAATCAGCGGAATTCAAGAGTGAACTAGCACGACGTGCTGAAATGCCTGGAGATTTGTCGCCGATTTTTTCAACACTTCCAAAGGATGGCCATCCAATGGATTGGTTGTCCATTGGAATTCACGCACTAGGAATGATGGATTGTAAGAACGATTGGCAGGAAGATGCGCTCAATTTATTGGCACGTATGCCTCGATTGATGGGCCTTCTGTTCCGTTACAGAGAAGGTCGAATCGACAATATTCCGCACGATGATACGTCGCTGAGTATGGTAGAGCGATTTACAAACACATTGCAGCTCGAAGGTGTGGATCAAGAGAAACTTGCAAAGATTATTTCGGTGTATCTTGTCCTCCATATGGACCATGGCGGCGGCAATCTCTCAACATTCGTAGGCAAAGCCGTAGCAAGCGGTCACGCGACCCTCTACTCATCCATTGCGAGTTCGATGAATGCTCTCAGCGGCCCTCTGCATGGACGAGCCAATCAATCCTGTCTCGAATTTGTCCTTCGTGTTGGAACATCTAATCCAGAAGAGGTTGAACACTTTGTTCGAAAAGAACTTGAGGAAGGCCGTCCAGTCTTCGGATTCGGACACGCAGTCCTTCGTTCAGAAGATCCAAGAGCGACGGTACAATTTGCACTGGGAGAGAAACTTTGTCCTAACGATGAGAACTTCAAAATAATCAGAACTCTCAGAGAAGTTGCGCCAAGAGTCTTATCTGAAAATCCTAAAATCTCCAATCCAAACGCAAATGTTGACATTGCATCTGGCGCATTGCTTCATCATGTAGGATTAACCAATCCAAGTTATTACACCACATTCTTTGGTTGGGCAAGAGTCATTGGTATTGGTGCTCAAATTTTCGACGAGCGCGTGGTCATGCGTAACGGAAAAGGAGTCCCGATTTATCGGCCCAAGTATATCCCAAGAGAGCAATCCCTGCGCCATATTGAATGATTAGGAATTCATGTCAATTTCGACATAGCCATCATTCTCTCGTACATCATACGTCTTTAGTGAAGATGGTTTTCTGATCTTACCAAGAATCTTACCATACAGTGGGAAGTAAGGGGCTGGAGACCACTCATTTACTGAACCATCTTCAGGATGGTATGAGCTTTGGTGAAGTGGGCATCGCAGACATCCATCCTTGATTTTCCCGCCCCAATGTAGCGGCCAGGCCATGTGTCTGCATAGTGCATTTGTGCCAAATATGCCTTCCTCTGTGCGCATCACTGCAACCATTTTTGCACCAATGGCCTTGCCTTTGACTTTATTCATTTTTAATTTTGAACTTTTACAAACTTTTTTCCAACGGCGCTCTTGCTCGGACATACCATCCCATGACCTATCCTGCTTATCAATAAGTGTTCAAAATCGCATACTGTTTTGTTTCAAATCTGGAACACTCATTTATACCTCATTGCAGGAGATTCATCTTATGGAGAATCCATTCAACGCGCTCACAGAGGTATCTGTTACTCGGCCAAAGACCACAATTGCGGTTATTCTTGTTCTTACAATGGCCCTGGCATCTATGGCGCAATTCATCAATTTTGATAACAGTGAAGATGCCTTTTATCCTCAAAATGATACGACAGAACTCCTCTACGAGATTGAAGACCGGTATCAAGCATCACTTGACTTCATTCGAGTTATCGATGAAATTGAGCCTGGGGATATGAAAATAGAATCGTCTTGGAACCAATTCGCCATCATAGAAGCCAACCTTTCCACCGATGAGACGTTCCTGTCATACCACGAGCCATTGTTTGGCGGAAAGGCTACCAGTGGCCCAGCAGGCTCGGCTCTGTTTTGGCTTAACACCCAAGACCCCGTAACGACTCAAGAATGGAGAGATGAACTTAGCCTTCACCTTGTCAATGCTACAATTGCTGAGGAGGATAATTTTTCAGCAGCCCTCAATGATTTGTCATCAGCCATTGCAATGATCCCCTCCCCAAGAGGTCCTACGGCGCAAGAATTGATCGATTGGGAACCTGGCCAAGTTGAGTTATGGCAGCAACGAATGGATGATAAACAATCGATTACGGTTGAACTCGGAGTAATTCAAGGTCAAATTCAAGCACTAATTTCAGCTCGAACCAGTCCAAATGAAGCAGGCCCACTGGCCGCAGTAACTGGGCCTTTACAAGGTACGATTGGAACGTATATTGGTCTTCAAAACATCGACCATAAAGGGAACATCATCAGCACCATGCCTGCCGAAGATAAGACCAGTCCTTGGGAAAGTGATGGACCAATCCTCATCAGTTTGGTCATTTCAACCGATGCGAATAATTACGAGGATGCCGAAATCATCGGAGATGTTCAAGAACTCGTAACAGAATGGTCACAGGACAGCCTTGAAGAAATAAAATTGTCAACAGGTGATGATGAATTGCGTGTCTTTACATTCTCAGCGTTCCAATATCAACAAAGTGCAAACATTGGAAAGGAGATCGGCATACTTACATCGCTTGCTCTTCTGTTCTTGACCGCCATTCTATACCTGAAATTTAGATCTGTGCGTGACACTGGATACGTCATCGGGTTGACAGTCTTAGCAATCTTAGCCACATATGGAGCTGCTGGCGTCTTCAAACTCACGTTCAATGCAGCAATGAACAGCATTCCGATTCTTCTTCTTGCCATTGGAGTGGATTATGGAATTCACGTCGTTACCAGAATTAGAGAAGTTATGCAAGATATCGAAAGGGAGGATCCTAAGGGCAGATTGACACTTAGAGATTTCGAACCAGAGGTTCGCAGAAAGGCCATCAGAACTGGAGCAGTGTTAACATCTGCAGCACTTGTCATTGCTATTTTCACGGACATGGTCGGTTTCCTATCCTTCAGATTGTCATCACAAATGTTCCTCGTTAACTTCGGTACAGTCATCGCTTTAGGATTGTTTGCCATCTATGTATTGAGCATATCATTGCTCCCTGCTCTGATGGAAACGTTCCCAAGCAAGGCTCTTCCATTGAAGAAATCGGGTGCTATGAATGAAACAAAACTTACTCGCAAGATTGGAGATATGGCACAACACCAGCCCCTTTTAGTCATCATCGTAACTGCAATTCTATCACTTCCAATGCTTTACGGCATGAGCACGCTCGAAGTTGGATTTGATACACAAGGACAATTTGATGATTCTCTAGAAGTCGTTCAGGATTTTCTCATGATCGCTGAAGAATTTCAAAGCAGCCCCACTCCACTGTATGTTGTTCTTGAAGGAGAAATCCTATCTCCTCAAGGATTTGAAGCGTATAATATCGCTATAGCCACGTTACAAGCAACCGAAGGTGTCACTGGAGTTCCTACGGGATTATGGGACACCCTTGAAACATCTCGAACCTCGAATACCGCTCTTGATATATTGATGACGAATCTATCATCAAATCCTGAAAGTTATGAGCAGCTCAAAACCTATTTGCTTGAGGATTCAACTGGACGAAACATCACTGATTCCTTGCTTCATACCGATGGCCAACAAACGATTCTTTCTTTCCAAGCGAGTACATTGGATTGGAAGGACACAGTAGATTTTGAAACTAGTCTTAGCGACGCACTCGCTGAATCTGCATCAAGTGCAGATGGTTCATACTCCATGGAATTGAGTGGACGTGCGTTAATTCTTGCTCAAATTAGTGCAGATGTAGCTGTATCAGCAGTTACGTCTACAGCGATTGTTGCTGGTACAATCTTGATTGTTTTGGTTTTGATTCAACTCATTCGAACAGGTGATTTATTCCAGAGCGTACAAAGAGGAGTCGTCACATGGATTCCATTGATCATGGTCGTTTTGTGGGTGTATGGTATCATGGGACTTGCTGGGTATCAATTGAATTCACAAACGGTTACCATCGGTGCACTCGCTCTCGGATTAGGAGTCGATTATGCAGTTCACTATGTCATTCGATTGGAAGAAGAAGCAGAATTGCATCCTGAGAAAGACATTGCAGAATGGACTTCGAAGACCACTGCTACGACTGGAAGAGCAATGTTTGGAGCGGCTCTAAGTACAGCAGGTGGATTTGCAATTCTCAACTTTTCAGGATTACTTCCACTGCGATTATTTGGCCAGGTATTTATCGTAGCGATCAGTCTAGCAATGGTCTCAAGCGTTACACTTCTTCCTGCATTGTATGGGCCCTTTTTGCGCAGAGATGCAAAGAACCATTTGAAGCATCACGAGAGCGAATGAGTTGACAACACTGGACGTTGGGTTTTCCCAGAACCACGATGACCAATCATACGGACAAATTCCCATGGCATACTATTGCTGGTCTTTGTTTGTTCCATCATCTCATCAATCGAAGGTTGCCAATTCCATTTGGCTTTCCAGTAAGAGAGCAATTCACGACGACGAGACGAATCTGTTTCATTCCATGGGCAAACATCGTTTTTGAGTTCTGAGAGGACAAGGAGATGATTGCCCTCATTACTTTCATCGAGGAGTTGTTGTTGTTTTTCGTCGAGAGGGAGAGTCGCTGGTTGTTGCCATCGAGCATGTCCACTTGGCAGCCACGTAAGTTCAGGATCGCTATAGTCCGTAAGTGCTGATAAGCCTGCATTCAGTACAGAATGTTCCACATGGGGTTTAACTGGCCAAAGATAAACTGGGAACCCTTGTCGTTGCTTCGTCAAAGTCTCGAGTTGTTTTCCATGCAAACCAACTGTTTTCCCAAGAGGAATACGATTAGAAGGCGATACAAGATATTCAATCGCACATGGCATCATCGGTGAACCATTTTTCTGATGATTCTTCTTCAATCGATGAAATGAATTTGAAACAAACTCAGGCAATGCTAATGTTCGATGCGTTCTTCTTCCTCCGAAGGGGCGAATGTTCGGCCGTAGGGATGACCATGGTCCTTTCACACCACCGAATTTCGTAGCGTTGTCCATTCGAGAATGAAAGGCGTAGTGAACAATTGAATCAAGTGGAATAGAATATTGTTCGAGCAGTTGTTCTGCTTGATGCATTGTTTCCCCTACATGTAGGTCATGTTTCTTGCGAGCGAAAAGTCCTCCCGAACGCTTGACCTTCAGGCTCGGACGTTTTGTTTCGACCACGAGGACTTTCCCCTCTTCGCAAACTGAATTTTGAATATCGGAATGTTCCAAAAGCTGCTCAAATGAACAGAATCCAAACTCCTGAAGTTCATCCAAAGTCCAATCTTCAACGTAAGGCGAGCGTCCTGATAACCTGTGAGGGTCAACTGAAACAGTTCGGTCATGATGGATAACGACCTGATTGTCGCTTGTCAGACGAATATCAAACTCAATTCCATCAAACAGACGCATGCCGTGGACGAGGCTTGAGAGAGTATTTTCTGGAGATTGAACATACATCGGTTTCATCCAACCTAAACGACTCCTCTTTTTCAATCCCCGCTCAACAAAGGCGAGTTCAATTAACCTCATTATTGCTCATAGTTGGTAAAACCTCTATATGAGCAATCTTCGCAGGGTGGCTATGAGTCCATGGACAATCATGATGGGCATGATATTGCTTTTGACTCCAGTTGTCTGCTATATCTTCTCCTTGAATCAAAAATCATCAAGGTTGCCATTTGGAAAATGGGTTCAAACAATTCATGAACAACGATATTACATTCACGCGATGGGATACATTGTCATCATCAATTGGAAAGGGCTAACCGATCGATTAAATGAGCCCATAAAATCAACCGTCGGTCATTGGACTGATACCGTTCACGCACTAGAAGGAAATTTTGTCTTATGGATTCAAACCACGTTTGAGAATGACGTCCTCACAGCGTTCCTTAACTTCCATTACCTCTTTGTTTACCTCTTCTTAATCTACGTGACAACAGTGTACTATGCGTACACAAGCGACCGGGACATGACCGATAAAGTCACGATGAATTATCTTCTCATCTATGCGCTGGCTGTACCGTATTATCTCTTCTTTAATGTCGAAGTCACTTCATCCTGGATTCCGGGTATGGATGCATTGTTGTACCATGATGGAATGTATTCCACATTCTATGCCACCCACGATCCGCTTGACAATGCAGTTCCATCACTTCACGTCGCCATTCCATTCGGCATCTTGATGCTCAATTATCTTCATGTCAAACAGAAAGGAATCGAGATGAAAGATTGGAGACATTATCGTTACCATATGTTCATTCTCATCAATACAATCGTTTTCATTTTTGCAATCCTCTATCTGGGAATACACTGGGTGGCAGACATACCTTTGGGCATTCTTGTAGGAGGAATAGGGGCATTGTTCATCCACCATTTGCAACCTCGCTTGAGAAATGATTTCGGACCCATGCTCAAGGGAGTTTCCAAAGAGAAGGTACGGAAACACATCTTCGTAGAAGGAACAATTTTCCTGATCATAATGGCAGCGATAATGGGAGCAATCAACTATCAAGACTCAACAAACGATGACCAAGCATCGTTCCGACTTGGATCAGGAGACACTGTTCATGACCTCATCCATGAGATGGGGCCTGAGTTATCTGTCATGACCACGATCAATAACATGGACAGTTCTCATACCCTTGAATACGCCATCATCACCGTCGATCTTGCACAACCTGGATTTGAGGACTTTAGCATCGATTGGAATACAATGCAAGGTTTAGCAAATGAGTATTGCACACAAGATGTCGCTTGTGTTGCTTCCCTGTTGCCGGGTGAAAAAATCGATTTACGTCTTATTTCACCAAATGTGTTTACGTTTATATTCCTCCATCATAGTGGCGATGATGGAGTGATGGAAGTCCAAATTATTTCAGAATATGAGGAATCTTCAACTGCAATGAACAAAGCGATTGCTCTATCGATGCCATCCCTTTACATCACTGGTTTTGTCATCTACAGGTTGTTGCGACTAAGTCAAAATGGAAGGAATTGGTACGATTCTACACCATCCCACACTTGGGAAGAGGAATGAGCATTCCCTTATTGGGAGGCATCTCGTGGGCTCAACATGGCGTCCAAGACTTCTCTCGAAGACGCTGTTACGGAATTGATGGATTCCCCTGGTGGAGAACTGCTCTCCTCGATCAGAATCCATCTCCGTAAGAGGGCTTTTGCTCTATTTGGACTCTTCCTAGCGGGATTGGTTGCAGGTTTCCCAATCGCCAAAAGCATCATCAAATGGATCATTCATGAACAACGACTCCCAGAAGATGTCAGTGTTATCGTCACTTCCCCTGTTGAATTTATTATGTTGCAAATTCAATTATCAGCCAGTTTGGGGATTTTTCTTGCATTCACATTCCTAATCATCGAAGCATCTCTCAAAGGTGTAAAGCACCCAGTCGTTAAAGCGCGAGTCGCTGAATTAGATATGAAAGTACCAAGGCCATCCACAACGATGGTTCTCTATGTAACATCAAGCATAGTTCTTGCCTTCTTAGGAATCATCTATGCATGGGAATTGCTTACTCCAATGCTTCTAGAATATCTGAGTACTGATGCACAAGAGGCAGGTCTATCGACGCAATGGAAGTTGGGGGCATATGTTGGTTTTGTACTTAATTTAGCGATTGCATCAGCTATTGGGTTTCAAGCACCGGTGATTACAATGCTCGCATTACGAGTAGGGATGGTTGATCCAAAAACAATTACAATGTATCGAAAACACATCTGGTTCTGTTCATTTTTGGTTGGTGCAATGTTCTCTCCACCAGACCCACTTTCTCTCTTCTTGGTAGCATTACCAATTATTCTTTTATTCGAACTATCGCTCATCATTAACCGTTTATTGCCGAAGAGATGAGATGAGGAAGTGATGATTCTACAACTGGCATGTGGCCTGGTCGATGGCCCCATTCAGGTGTGTGAAAATCTGAACCGACGGTCACACCCAATCCAGCCTTGGTAGCAGCTTGCCAGATGGAATGACGCTCTTCGTCAGAATGACTGCGATGAAAAGCCTCGATTGCATCAACCTTTGATTCTTTAAGATGCTGAACGAGTTGTTCGTAATCAACCCCATAGTAACGAGGATGCGCTAGAGAGGTGATCCCTCCAGCAGCATGAACCAGACGCGTGGCCTCTGCAAGTGATGGCTTTGGCCGAACAACACTGCATGGGCGTCCATCCCCAAGCCACAAATCAAACGCTTCATTCATTGAACTTACATGCCCAGCATCGACCATGGCTTGAGCTAAATGTGGGCGGCCTACGCTTCCTTGAGCCCGATTGAGAACATCATCAATTTCGATGTTCATTCCAAAACCGTTGACCAATTGAATCATTTCAAGCATACGAGGAACTCTGTCATCTTGTAGGGGTTCAAGCCATTCTTTGAACAATCGAAGGCCCTCTGGATTCGGATCGTATGGGAAATATGCAAGTAAATGCCAAGATGTTGGAGTTCGATCTCGACCTGATTGGGATAGCATGCCTTCATCCCATGGCAATTCTACATCACATGTCAACTCGACACCAGGTACAAATTCAATCCCATGCGCAAGTGCTGAATCTTTGGCTTCACCCCAACCAGAAATGGTGTCATGATCGGTTAAGGACCAAACCTTAACCCCTTCAGATGCCATCTTTAGGGCCAGTTCTTCGACGCTCAATGAACCATCACTATGCGTCGTATGAGAGTGAAGATCGTATTGTTCGCTCCATTTCATAATCATTCCTCACGCCTAGTTCTTTTGAATCTCTCGCCCATTATTCAAAACAAATCGTCGAGATTTGGAAGTTCGGGCAACTCTTTACCAGGCTCATCAAATAAAGAATCAAGATCAGGTAATGCAGGAACATTCATTGGTTGCTCATCAAAGTCGGGGAGTTTTGGTAAAGGAATACTTGCAGGGCCATCAGAAACAAATTCGGTTTGAGTCTTACGAACTGGAGATTCTTTGGAGGCAACAACGCCCGGCAAAGGGATGTATGCAGGGCCATCAGAAACGAAATTACGCCCATCATCAACAGCATGTTGCTCTTTTATTGATTGTTCAGTCAGAGCATTTTTCGGTGATAATTGGAGCGTTTCGGAGTCAATATTTGTCCGCTCAAGTTGCTCAGTTTCCATGGTTGATTCAGAAACGGTTGAGTTTCTTTCTGCTACAACTGCGGATGCAAATGCGCCCAAGGAACCTGAGGAAAGAGATGTGATAGCATTTGAAACAGATTGTTGATCTATTGGTTTTTCATCTGTGCCAAGAACCGAAGAGACGATGCTCAACGTTCGTTGATTGTTTGAAGGAGAATAATTGTTGGATACGGGAGTAGCAACACTTTCAAACGATGCGAATTGCTCAGCAACAGTCGGTTGTTTTGGTAATTCTGGAACTGGACGTAGCTGGCGACCCCAGAAAGAAACCACTACGAGGAAAAAGGTAGCAATTGCCCAAACGGTTTCCTGTAGTTCCCAAGTAGTATTCCCCCAATAAGATTCAACTCCATCAGTAAACAAATCTTTCACAAACGGAATAAGAAGAATTCGTTTCCCTTCATGACCAGGATATTTTCCGGAAAAGGCATTGAATAGAAGTGTTATTGCAAAAAGAACAGAAAGGGCGGTTGCGAATTTCGCAATCCTAGGTGCCTTCTGCTCCATATGAATCCCATCAATCCTTAGACATCATTTCAGCAGAAGTCACTGTGTTGGCCATGAGCATTGCTACGGTCATTGGGCCCACACCTCCAGGTACTGGTGAGAGTAACGATGCAGTCTGTGCAACATCAGGATGAACATCCCCTGCAAGTCTCCATCCACGTTCTCGAGATGAATCATCAACTCGATTAATTCCAACATCGACAACGATAGCCCCTGGCTTTACCCAGTCTGATTTCACCATCTCTGGACGACCTACAGCTGCAATCAGAACATCTGCTTCACGACATTCTGCTTGTGCATCTTTTGTCCTTGAATGAACAATCGTAACAGTTGCATCAGCACCCTTTGCGGCCATCAGCAGTGCTTGAGGCATACCGACATTGAACGAACGTCCTAGGACTACTGCCTTCTTTCCAGTCAAATCGACATTTGCCCAACTCAACATTTCCATGACACCAGAAGGTGTGCAAGGCACCATTCCATCGGACCGGCCTTGAACAAGACGACCAAGATTGACTGGATGGAATCCATCGACATCCTTACGCGGATCTATTAATTCAGTAAGCATCTCTTCATCCATATGCTTGGGCAAAGGTGATTGAATGAGTATTCCATGAAGATCCTCTTGACTATTCATGTCGAGGATGTGTTGAACGACAACCTCTTGATCTGTATCTGCAGGTAATTCAACATGTGTTGATTTTATGCCTAAACGTCCACAAGAACGCACTTTGTTGTTTACATAGACATGAGATGCAGGATCATCGCCTACAATAATGACGGCAAGATGAGGTTGTACCGAACATTTCGATATTCGATTTTTCAAGCGCTCTTCTAGGTCAGCAGCACATGCTTTGCCGTCGATTCGAGTTGCGCTCATGGCCCGTCGTATGACTAATTCGGTTTGAGCATTCGCATTCAGTAGGGTTGAAATTTTGGAGCCAACGGAGGGACTCGAACCCCCGACCGCCTGATTACAAATCAGGCGCACTACCAGCTATGCTACGTTGGCCTTGTTACGCCATTCACATCCCCTTCATGAAGGAAACGGTCTAAACTCGACAAGGTCAATAGGTAAACCCACTTCCGATGGATATGGACGAAGCACCTGGAGAGTCTCTCATTAACGCCCTTGCTTCAACCAGAATTGGTAATGATACCATCTTCAGTTGGTTTGCTCGCTACCAGCAAGCCAAGAGTGAAGGTCATGATGCAGTCAACGGAACAGTTGGTTCACTTCTCGAGGATAATGGACAACTCGCTATCAATCATGTCGTCGATGAGATGCTTCGAAAAGCACCTCCTATGGAATTTGCATCTTATGCTCCATTGAAGGGTTTGCCTAGTTTTCTTGACTTGAGTATCTCGCTTGCTCTTGGAGAGCACAGATCTTCTTTGGAAGAAATGGGGTTCGCGTTCACATCAACCGCGACACCAGGAGGATCAGGAGCACTGTTCTTAGCGGCTTCAAATCTCTGTGAACGCGGAGAAGCCATTCTTCTTCGAGACCGCCATTGGGGTCCTTATGCTGGATTTTTGAAAGGCTGTGGCCTTGAAATGGCAACTTGGCCACTTCTTCCTGAAGAGGGAAGTGAATATCCATTCTTTGCAGATACTGCTTTTGAAAATGAAGTCGAACAACTAGCCTCAACTCAGAGCACCGTCATGGTATGGCTGAACGATCCAGCTCACAATCCGACTGGACTGACAATGTCATCAGAAGGACGACGAGCTGCTCTTGATGTAATGATGGCAAGTGCGGCCAAACATCCAGAAGTAGGCCATACTCTTCTGCTAGATGTTGCATACAGTCTCTATGCTGATGAACCCCATGGATGGGGAGAAACCATTGTAGAAACCATGGAAGATGGAACACCATGGCCTGAGAATTTCCTCATCACTTATGCTGTTTCGATGTCCAAATCTCACACAGCATATGGATTGAGAACTGGAGCACTTATTGCCATTCATCCAGACCAGAACATCACTGAACGACTCCGTGGGATCTTCGGAGTCACTGGAAGACAGACCTGGTCAGCAGCGCCGAGACTTCTTCAATTCACGGCAGCAGAATTACACTCAAATCCAGAAACAGCTGCTGCTTGGTCGGATGAGCGATATCGTTTACAAGATCTCTTAATCGAGCGAAGAAATGCGTTTGTTGAAGCATGTCAAGAACTCAATGTACCAGTTAATCCAACACATGATGGATTCTTTGGGTGGCTTGAACACGAAGATCCGGAATCTATTACTGAGAAATGTGCAGCAGACCATGTCTATCTCGTACCACTGCGAGGAGGAGTCCGGATAGGACTGTGTGCAATACCGCTTTCATCAATCAAGCGAGTTGCTCAAACGCTTCAAAAAGCACTCAACTGAGGGTCATACTATGGTACGTAATGTACGAGAGAATTTCATTCTTTCAGGAATGATATGCATTGCTTTCGGGGCATTTCTAACCATTGGAGGCGTCTTGTCCATGGGTGCAGTCATAGGAATATCAGGGGTTCTTCTCTTCCTTATCGGAATGAGCACTCCGAGCAATCGGACTTTAGCTCCTGCTGAGATCGCCGCTTGGAAGCCATCAGCAGAACAACTCCCCGATGCAAACCGCATCATGTATCGAGTCGATGTCACCATCGACGAACCAAAGAAAACGACGATCCTCTGTGGGCCTTGTGGAACTGTCACAGAACTTGACGGAGATCGTCCAAAGGAATTCACCTGCCCATCATGCAACATCAAGTTGTATGAGGACGAAGAAGAATAATCACTTCTGTTCGAATTCGTACCCTTGCTGGGTTGTCTGTTGAGGCATCTGCTGAACAGGTTGTTGCATCTGTTGAACTGGCTGTTGCATTTGCTGAACAGGTTGTTGCATCATTTGTCCACCCATCATCTGTCCACCTTGTTGCATCATAACAACTGGCTCTTTGCTCTTGAGAGTAAGAGCAAGAATGATTCCAATAAGAAGGATTACACCACCGCAGACTGCAATCAAAATTCCACCTGCTGCTGCGAAGACACCACCGACTGCATCTCCAAATGCGTCGATATCTCCCACGATGTACACTTTATCATTTGAATTAATTGTCATTACATCGCCTGCGTCTGTACCAGGATAGAGCCAAGAAATGCTTCCTACTCTTTGATATCCATCATCGAGGTAATCATCGTCTTCATTATACTCACACTCTTTGTTGAAATAATTAGTTTCAGAATCACCACTCTTGGTTATCATGATGTCATCATCACCTAATGCGTCACAATTAACGCTTGCTTTGGTGTAAACACCGTAGATATCATCATCAGGAATCGTAAATGTAAACGAAGTCCCTTCTGCTGCATTTTCTGAAGATGGGTCTAGAGACGCTGATGCGGCCCCGATAATAGTTATCGCAATTCCAATAACCGTAATAACTCCGCCGATGATTAACAATACTTTACCTGCTGTGTGCATGACTCAACCTAGTCATAGACAGGATATATACGTGCTGTAAAAATTAACTCGCCAATTAAACATCTTTCAGGTCGGTTTCTTGGCTACCAGTCGATGGGAAAGAATACGGTTCAAGAACCGTATCACTTGGCGCTTTTTGAGTGATTTGGCTTGTTGAAGAAGTCTTCTGTTGAATCACAAACTGCCCGTCTTGATTCATCATCATGGGCTGGACCGCTTCATCCTTTAGAGTAAATACCAGTACAATCCCTACAATGAGGAATATAATCCCACAACAAAGAGAACCAAATCCGCTAATGAATCCAAGCACTAGGAGTGCGATTGGTGTTCCTGCTTCACTCCAGTCGTTTTCATTTAGGACATACACTGGTTGATCTGATTCAAATGTAAAGACTCCAGCGCCACAACCGTAACAAGCTCGACCAAGTTTAATGAACGAAGCATTCTCATGATAGAACACTTGATTGGTTGTCTCTTCATCACCACTCCAACATCCGAGATAAGGTTCAACCTCGTAAAAGAAGTCACCTTCCAGAGAATGTGCTGCTGAAGACCATTCTGCTCGAACAAGATTTGGTTTGTCTGTTACTGTAACATTTGTTGTTTCACAGTGATCCCATTTATTGTCGCTAGCATTGAATTCATTAACAAACTCTCCCTTTACAAAAAATACGAAACCTGAATCACCCTGGCCATCTTCATCTGCAACCATCAGAGTCCCATTTGTGACTTCTTCAAGTACGAAAACGGGTTGAGCATCTTCGATATCATCAATCTGTGATATGCCAAGTGCAAATCCTCCGATTCCAACCAAAAGGAGTAGTCCTCCGATGATCAGGCAAACCTTTGCACGTGTGTCCATGAAAATCCTACGGAAAGGACCTTTTTAACGCTATAGGGACGCCTCAAATGAGGCGTCCCAAATAGGTCACTGGAGTTGATGACTCAATCAAGAGTAATCTTTCTCTTCATCTTTGCCAGCCATGACAAAGTGCATGATGATCAATGCAACACCACCGATGTAGAGCAAG
>JBMZTB010000029.1:0-18852 GCA_049623485.1 Candidatus Poseidoniaceae archaeon | reverse complement strand
AGCGAAGGCATGAAAAAGAATCAAGTGAGGCTAATAGCGTGAAGGAACTGATGATTCTGTTGCCTGTTCTCAACGAAGAGGATGGTTTGGAAACAGTTCTGAATGCAATTCCAAATCAATCTTTGAACGAGATCAATTGGTCTCCAAGCATAGTGATTGTTGATGGAAACAGTTCCGATAACTCCAGACAAATTGGTGAAGATTTCGGTTGTGAAGTAATTGTACAACCTACGAAGGGAAAGGGTGAAGCAATTCGTGTTGGATTCGAATATGCGATTAAGAATAATTTTGATGCAGTCGTTATGTTTGATGCCGATAAAACCTACAACCCCGAAGATATGCTCAACATGCTTCCAGTGCTTGAACAGGGGCAAATTATTGTCGGAAATCGATTAACAAACCAGATGCATCCTCACGCTATGACTGCACAGAATTGGATTGGAAATCATCTCTTAACATGGTCTGCAGTCATGCTATTCGGTTTAGAAATTCATGATGTTTGTAGCGGATATTGGGTCTTTGATAAGGCTGCTCTTCGTCAGATGAATCTCAATAGTATGGATTTCGAGATTGAAGCTGAGATGTATGCTGAATGTGCAGTTGCCAATATTGATTTACGGAACGTTCCAATTCAATATCAACCTCGAATTGGAGAACCTAAACTTGGTTCAATACGTGATGGATCTTCGATTTTGAAGAAACTGATTATCCGCCGATTGTTTCCTCATCCAGTGGATGCTGAACTTGGAAGAGGTAAATTATCGCTTCATTCCAATCAATAGATCGAAGGAAACCAAACCATAATTGTGGGAATCGGTTGAAGCAGTTGGATCTGGATTATCACCTTCGACAAATAATCCATCAGGTTTGATGTGCAAAACCCGTTTCACACAAATTCGCGAAGAATGCGTCGGATCTCTAAAAACAATGATTTCCCCTTCGTTGATTTCTTGACCTGAATAAACCAAGGCATCGAATGTGTCACCGTGTTTGAGAGTAGGCCACATGCTGTCGCCGTTCACGACTACAGCAATTGTGTTCAAGTTCAAACCCTCAACTTGCACGAATCCAAGAGACTTCTCGTCCTTTTACGGACCAGAACATTTTGTGAATGTCTTCAACAGCGTCCATAAGTTCTTGAGCGTGTTGTTCCGATACTTCGACCTTACATGCGGAGCAAAGTTTTGCTGCTTGCCAGAATGTGTTGTGGAGATCAGGGAGCGATTCAAGGTGTTGAGGCTTGAAGAAATCAGTCCAGAGTACGAGGAGTTCTTTCTTGCACTTCTGCGCTTCTTCCTCTTTGATTGCTGCGAATCGGCTCATTGTGTTAATGTAAGATGCAGAGGAACAATCGGCATCGCTTTGGCTCAAAGCGACCATCTTCTTGGTCATTGATTGAACAGCTTCTGCCGCAACACGGGCACTGGCAGGGTCATAGACGCCACATGGGCCGTCACAGTGGGCAAAAGCTTGGATGGTGATTTTGTTCTCCATGACTGTGCGTTAGAAAAGAAGCATTTGAAGATATGCTTTCCAACGATGGAGCGAGCAAGGGACTAAAACATCCATGCGTTGGAGGGAACATGCCTTCGACCCGTGTTGCAATACTTGGGGCTGGAGGATTTGTTTCACAGAGAATGCAACAACGGCTTGCAAGACATCCATGGTTCGATTTAGTGGCTGTTGCGGGACGGGATCACGGGCGAACACTGGGTGAGATCGATTGGAGATTGAATAACAAACGACCCGACTCACTCGACCAATTATCCGAGCCAATTCTCGATATCCATTCCCCTGAACTTCCTCTTCGATTGAAAGCTCTTGGAGTGACAATTGTATTCAGCGCTTTACCGAGTGACCCTGCTCGGAAAATTGAACCGCTCTTGACCAAAAACGGCTTCGTTGTATTTTCAAATGCAAGTGCATACCGCATGCATCCAGAAGTTCCTCTCGTTGTTGCAGATGTCAATCCTGAAGCGCTGGACAAATGGCCAGGCAATCTTGGGCTGCTCGCATGTGCCACTAATTGTACTTTGATTCCTGTTCTTCATCCACTTCATATCATTGCAAAACATCATGTTGTAAAGCGCATAAAAGTACGTAGTGAACAGGCGTTATCTGGCGCTGGATGGACGCTTTTATTTGATGATGAAAAGAGAAAATTAGCAATTGGAGACGAGATAGAAGGAGAAGCACAGAAGTTAATTGAAGAGGCTGAACGAATTCTTCATCTCGATGCTGAATGGGACGTTGTCTGTAAGCGAGTTGATGAAGAGGAAGGACACATCGTCAATGTTGAACTTGAAATCGATAAGCATGTCACCGTTGAAGAAATAAATTCGTTGCTAAGATCTCACAACTACGGAAATCTGAGCAAACTTCCCAGTGCCCCTGCAACACCACTCATTGTTCTTGATGAATCTCCGACAAGAGAAATTCATTTGTGGGGTTCATCTCTTTCTAACAACCCAGATCCTTCCAATGACTTGCATGCAGGAATGGAAACATGCGTTCATGTTGAGATGGTTGAGGGCACTACAATCAAATTCAAAGCACTCTCTCATAACACCATACGTGGAGCTGCTGGTGGTGTTGTTCTGCTAGCAGAACGAGCCATCGCAGAAGGTCACATTCCATCAGTAGACATAAATCCAAGCAATGTATCATCGGACTGGTGAGGGCATGGGTATAACCGCAATGATTCCAAACATGACCATCGATGGACTTCAATCCGAAGCCACAAAACGATGGGGAGATATCTACGACCACGAGGCAACTCGTATGCAGATCATGCTCATTTGTCCTCGCAAAGAACGTAAAATTTTGGAATTGCACGGAGACATGGTGGAGCATGGTCAACCTGTCATCGGCGTCTTTCATCGCCCAAGAGCAGAAGCACGACTTTTGCAGGAACAAGGGCTCGACCCACGAGATGCTTCGTTTCAATTCCTCGATCTCGCAACATCTGACTTAGGTCCATGGATGCAACACCTTGTCACTACTGAAAAGTGGGTTCGTGCTTCGATAACGATTCAACCAGTACCATTCTCAGTGGATGTTCCTGCTCAAAGAGGGTTCGAAAACATCAACATGCTTTGTTTTCGACATCCTGACCTTCCTGCAATCGAGCGATATTATTTGCCATTCCCACCATCATCAGTTCCAAACAAGTGTTTCGTAAGTCTACCAAGAAAGCAGGCTGCTGAATTGGCAAGACAACAAGCTGAGGTGCTCGGTGTTGGTCGTGCAGTGGAATCTGCAACCCCAGAACCTGTTGCTCAGGAAACTACTCCAGAAGTTGTAGATCTTGCACCTCCTGAAATCGTTATGGAATCAGAAGTTGTCATAGAACAACATGCATCAGTGCCACTACCATCGATTGATGAGAGTTCTTCTGATGAACCACAAAATGTAGAAGATGCAATTACAAAAGCAACAGATTCTGGATTTGGTGAAATGCAAGCTGCTGGTGAAGAATTGAACGCTATTGAAGATTCAATTGAGCCTGTGGTGGATTCTGTACCTCTCCCTCCGACCTCAGAAGAACCGAAACTCCCACAATCAGAAATTGAAATCGAATTTAGAAGCCTCGTATCAGAACTTCTTGCGAGTGGCATTGAACCGAGTGAAATAATGGATGACCCTCGATGGAATAACATCAATGAGAGAGCAACAGCAGTTGGATTTGAAACATGGCCTGTATTTTTGGAACTTACTTCAATGGGCTAATCGAGTGAAAGGTTGATAATTGTCAGAGCATAGGAAAGGACGGTGAAGAAATGGGCTTTTGCGTAACGTGTGGACAATCGCAGCAGGATGGAACCCGATTTTGCCGTTTCTGTGGTGGCCAGCAGCCGGGTGACCAACTCCTTGCCAGACTTCGAATTGAAGCTGAGCAAATTCGCCAAATCGCCCTCATGATCAGCAACCAGCAAGCTATGCAACAAGCAGAATATGCTGCTCGAATGCAACAGCAGCAGCAATTCAATCAGCAGAACTTCGGTCAGCAACGACGTTGGTGAAGATATGCGTCAGAGGCATCTTGCGATGCGTCTGTCGTCACTCAAACCTCATCCCTGTCATTCAGTCGAACTTGAACAGTATCCTACAGAAGGAAACCTTGCTGCAGCATGGTTAACGAAAATTCACTTGGGCGATTCTTTTGAAGGAAAACACGTCCTTGATTTAGGTGCTGGCAATGGAGTGCTAGGAATCGGTGCAGCATTTCTCGGTGCGAAGCAAGTTACGATGGTTGAGTGCGATCAGTCTGCCATCGATGTGATTGAAAAGAACATCATCGAAGTCGAAGGAAATGAGTTCTTGAAAACGATGAAGCATTTTGTGAATGGCGGTTCCATCGAAGTTGATTCACCAGTCGATATCGCGGTGATGAATCCACCTTGGGGCGTACAGACAAAGCATGCTGATCGAGTCTTCTTCGAAACATTATTTTCGATGGACATTCCAGTTATTCATTTCATTCATAGCATCGATGCTGAACACTTAGCCTCACTTGCAAAATCCAATGGATACGCGCTGCATTCAATTTATCAAACTGATTTCCGATTACCTGCTGCTTATGCTCATCACAAGCAACAACAGGGTTCAACTCGAATTCGATGCTATCGACTTGAGCGTTTGAATTGATGCGAAGGCATGTGATGGGTTGAAAAGGGGGTGTGCCTCGCATAAAACAGCACAAGGCTTCGCATCGGCGAAGAAACAGTGCAACGAGATGATGAAAATGACGACGAGCCTCGTCACCCCAGGAACGAAAGTAGCAAACGTCGGCGACGTTGAAGCCGGCGAAGGAACAATGGTTATCGATGATAAAATCGTATCAACAACCGTTGGCCAAATGAACATCAATGACGGCGTGATAAGCGTACAACCCGGAAAGGAAATTGTCAACATCGAAGTTGGCGATACTGTAATATGCAGATTTGAGAAACTCCAAGAAAAGGGTGGAGAAGCACGAATCCTTGTTGTTGAAGGCAAAAAGGGAGATGTTCTTCCAAGTCAACTCCAAGGTCACTTCCATGTCACACGTCTCGCCGATCGATTTCTTCACACTGTTGCTGACGCCGTTCGTCGCAGAGATGTTGCACGTGCAGTTGTCACAGAAGTGACCCCTGTCGTTCGTTTGGATTTCAGAGAGCGAGATGATTGTGGAATCCTTCATGCGATATGCCCTCCATGTGGCGATACACTCGTTGCAGAAGTCAATGGCGACTGGAATGTCGCTTGTCCTTCTTGCAATTACCAAAGTTATCGTGCATTAGCAGACAACTTTGGTGCTGGATGGGCTGAACTCGAAGAAGGAGCATCCTCACTCAACCTTTCTGGTAAGCGATGGGGTAGAGAGGCTGAGGCACTTTTTGCCCATGGGCCCTCCGGACGTGCAACATACATCGCTGCTGACGTACGAGAAGATGGAAGGGAACGAACATACTTCCGATTTGAAGGACAAGGCGGGGGCAATGGACGTCGACAAAAGGCAGCACCAGGATGTCGCTTATTTGTCGGAGGCCTTCCCCGGGAAGTCGATACTGAACAACTCAAGGAATTGTTTGGAAAACACGGAGATATGACCGATTGTATTGTAATGACCGATGATTCTGGAGCATCCAGAGGATTTGGATTTGTCACATTCACTGCCAAGCCTCAAGCAGAGGCTGCCATTGCTGCTCTTGATGGTCACAAAATCAACGGACGTAAGATTGGTGTTCGAGATGCAGACAACAAAGAGAAGAAAACTTCTGGACCACCTAAGGGACTCAAACTCTATGTTGGAAACTTACCGTTTGATGCTGATGAAAAGGTCGTAACTGAATTCTTTGGTGACAAGGCGACCATCAATGAAGTTGCGATTGCAACAGATAAAGGCGGTAAACCGAAAGGCTTTGCATTCGTTTTTGTTTCTGAGAAAGACAATGCTCAAGAGATCGTTAAAGCACTCAATGGAACTGAAATCAAAGGTCGAAGAATCAAGGTTGATATTTCTCAGAGCGGCGGTAAAAAGCGTTCCACGGGCGGTGGCGATAAGGGAGGAAAATCCTCTCGAGAACTCCGAGCAATGGCTGAAGAAGAAGGCCATTCAAAGAAGCGTCGTCCACGACGTAGAGACTGATATCTGCTGGAACATCCCTCGATTGGGACATAAGGCTATGAGGCATAAGTCGTAGCCAACTCATGGTTGAGAGCACTGACCCGTATTGGCTTGTTCTCGATGGATATGAAGATGAGCCAGCAGCGTTTGGAGTACCTCCATATGTTGGCTTTCACATTCGTTATGTCTGTGGTGTGTTGGAGCAACATCAAATCCATTACGAATACATGACAATTGATCAGTGGAGACAATCCCTCGATAAGATGGAACTATTGGACGAATCAAACCTACTAGGAGTTATTTGTATTGCTGGGGCAGTTGTTCCCGGCAGATACCTACGCGGTACACCCATATCTCAACGTGAATCAACCGAATTTATTCGACAATTGCCTCATGGAATACCTGCGTTGTTTGGGGGATGGGCTGTGCGAGGTTGGAAGCAGCAAGGATGGTTACCCCTGCGAAGCAACCTCTTCTTAGCTGTACAAGATACGGATGCAACCCTCAATACCTATCTCGAAACAGGCAAATGGAAACACACTCGAAGAACTGCGGAAGAATGGACGATTTGGGCCCACCATGGTGCTCAAAGCAAAGCGATAACACAGCATCCAGACCTAGGCACTTTGGAAAAGAAAGGCCCTCTTACCTATGAAGTCGAAGTCTACCAAGGCTGTGTTCGTTACAAGCGAGGATGTAAGTTCTGTATCGAACCAAAGAAAGGTGTACCTATTTGGAGAACTCCTGAAGACATCATCGGTGAAGTGAAACTCGCCCTTGATTCTGGAGTTCAGCATGTTCGCCTTGGAGGAATGACGGACACGTATACCTACATGGCGGAGGGTGTGAAAGAATTGGAATACCCTGTTCCAAATCCAGAACCAATTGCTGCATTACTTCATGGACTGAGGGAAGATGAACGGCTTAACATCTTACATACGGACAACGGGAACCCCTCGATCATCGCCGAGAATATCGAGCCATCCGAAGAGATAACCAAGACGTTGGTTGAAACATTGTCTGACGGAGCTGTGCTGTCCTTTGGACTTGAATCCGCAGACCCGAGTGTGCATGAAGCAAATTGGTTAAATTGTGATCCTAGTCAATTAAAATCAGCCATTCGACTCATCAATAAATATGGCAAAGAACGCGGGAAAAGAGGACTTCCAAAACTCTTACCAGGTCTAAATTTCATTGCTGGTTTGAACGGAGAGAGTCGTGAATCTTATTCGATGAATATGGACCTGCTAACCGACCTTCGGAGTGAAGGACTCCTCTTACGACGGATCAACATACGCCAAGTGGAAGGAGAAGGATTCCAAGAGATCCCACACGATGCATTTCATGAATTTAAATCTCAAGTCAGAGAGACGATCGATCGTCCTTTGCTCCAAGAATTATTTCCATTAGGCCAGCGTCTAGGCAACGTGCACTGGGAAACCCATGATGGTCGAACAAGATTACCAATCCATCAAACTTCAACACATACCGATAAAGCAATTCATGGAAATCCTGGGCTCACATTTGGGCGGCAAATTGGAGCCTATCCAATTCTTATTGGAGTTCCATATCACATACCGCTCGATACTTCATCAGACATTCTTGTTACTGGACATGGAGCACGTTCTATCACAGGAGTCGAAATTGGCCTCGATATACGAAACGTTTCTCAAAAACAACTTGAAGCAATTCCAGGCATTGGGAAGAAAACTGCTTGGAATCTCATTAGTTCACGGGCGAAACTGCTTCGAAAGCAAGATGATGTTTCCATAGAAGAGCTCTTCAAAGCAGCAAATACTGAACTTACGCCGACTATTGGGGACGTACTGTACGACTCGGAACCTCAATGAAGGGAAGTCGTGAGGAAGTGCCATGGCGACATGGGTTATTACTGGCGGAAACCGTGGAATTGGCAAAGAATTTGTCGAGCAATTATTGTCGAAGAATCACACAGTGATCACAGGTGTTCGAAATCCTGAACAAATGGAACGTGAACATGAACTTCTACATGTCATCAAATTGGATGTTTCAGATTCCAACTCTGTCATTGAATTTGCACAATCAGTTTCACAATACACGAGCAAAATTGATGTTTTGGTCAATAATGCTGGACGAATGGACGGAAGGTGGCAATCGATCGACCAAGTGGATGCTGATGCATCTTTAGAGGTTCTCAATGTAAACACAATTGGTCCATTGCGAGTTGCGCAGGCGTTGTGGCCTTTGTTGGAAAAAACATCACATTCGAAGGTTGCAAACATCACCAGTCTCATGGGTTCAATCGATGATTGCTTGAGTGGCAAATCCTATGCATATCGGACAAGTAAAACTGGGTTGAATATGATTACAAAAATTCTTTCAGTTGAAGGAAAGGAAAACGATATCTCAGTCTCCTGTTATCATCCAGGATGGGTTCTGACAGACATGGGTGGCGAACGCGCTCCTGTGCAACCTCATGATTCAGTATCGGGATTAATTCGACTTATTGAGATGCAAAATCTTGAGCGCACCGGTCGTTTTTTCGAATATACTGGGGTCGAATTGCCATGGTAGAAACCATCGTAGATGATCTGCTCAATGCTGCAAAACTCCTTTCTGAGCAATGCACAAAGAAAATCCCGAAACTGCTCAAGCACAAGGACGTTGCACACGTTACAAATCCACTCGATTATGCATGGGAACTTCATGAACAATACATCCGTAAATGGGCAGGTCTCGGAGCAAAAACATTGCTCTTAGGAATGAATCCTGGCCCGTACGGTATGGCCCAAACTGGAGTTCCATTCGGAGCAACGAAGATGGCGATTGATGTTCTTAGAATGGAATCTGTTCAACTCCAAACACCTGCTGGCGCTCATCCGAAACGACCTGTGCAAGGTCTTTCTATGGAACGGCAGGAAGTCTCAGGAACTCGGTTCTGGACATTTATGGTCGAACATTTTGGTTCGATCGAATCTACGTTTTCAAACATCTTCGTCGTCAATCACTGTCCATTGTTAATCCTTGGAGAAACAGGAAGAAACATCACTCCAGTCGATATACCAAAACCCATCATCAATCCAATTCTCGATGTTTGTGATCAGCACCTCAAATCTGTTGTCGAGATTATGGGCATCGAAAGAATAGTTGGTGTTGGAAACTATGCAAAAAAGAGAGCAAAAACCATTGTACCAGAGGTCGATATTGACGCTATGTGGCATCCAAGTCCGGCTTCTCCGCTTGCGAATCGCAATGGCGGTGCTGATTGGAAAGCAAACGTTGCTTCGAAACTCCCAGTTCCATGAATAGTCGGGGATGAAATTAAGTGTTGGAACCAACACCGAAGTCCATGGAACAACAACTGGCTTGGGAACGACAGCCTGATGACCGACAATGGGTAAAGCCAGAAGGCGACGACCCTCGAACACTCTACCAAATGCTCATGACAAGCGTAGAACGTTTTACTGAACAACCATGTTTTGGTTTCATCCCAGAAAAGGGAATGCCTCGTGTTCACATGACATACGGAGAATTCGGAGAGCTTGCAACATCTGTTGGTAAGCAACTTCGTGATGTTGGTGTAGAAGCCGGAGACAGAGTCGCAATGATTCTCAACAATTCAGTAGAATGGGCTGCTATCTCATACGGAGCAAACGCTATCGGAGCAGCCTACACAGCAATGTATACTCATCAACATGGATCTGAATGGGCATTTATCCTCGACGATTCAACCCCTTCAATGATTGCAGTCTCTGATACAGAAGTTCTTGACAAACTTGTTGAGAACATGCCTGATGATGCTTCACAATGGCCAAAGTGTGGAGTTCTTCTCCTAGGCAACGAACCCGCAAACCAATTGCCTCCAAAAGGTGTTCAGGTTCATGATTGGGCCTCCTTTGTGGCCAATGGTCGTGCAAGCGAAAATGCAATTGAGATTGCTGATGACCCGTTTGCACTCAACACGCTCATCTACACATCAGGAACAACTGGTAATCCAAAAGGGGTTATGCTTACAAATTGGAACACGCTTTCAAACATCCTTTGTGTTCAATCTGCCTTCAAGGTCTATATTGGAGACAAAAACGCTGCGTTCCTACCATGGGCCCACTCCTTTGGAAGTACCTTTGATTTGCATTGGATGATTCGCTGTGGTGTACACATCAATCTCATCTCTGATTTGACCAAGATTGCTGATGAATGTATCGAAATCAAACCGGCAGTATTGCTTGCAGTACCACGTGTTTGGAACAAATTCTACGATCGAGTCAACAGCCAATTCGATGCTGCAACTGGATTAAAGAAGATACTCATTGGCAAAGCCAAGAAACACGCATCAAGAAGAATCGCCAAGGCTGGCGTAGAATGTGATGCAGTACCAGCGAAAGGCTTCTTTGACAAACTGTTTGATAAATTAGTTTGGGCAAAGGTAAGAGCACGATTTGGCGGCAACATCCGATTCTGTATGTCTGGTGCTGCGGCACTGTCTCCAGATGTAGCTGAATTCATCCAACAAGTTGGATTCAGTTGTTACGAAGGATACGGTCTTACTGAGACTTCACCGCTGGTTGCTGCCAACGGTTGGTCTGGCCCTGGCACATCCAAATTGCGTTGTGTTGGCCTCGTAGCGAACGGAGTGAAGGTCACCATCGATACCGATGCTTGGGACGACCCAGACAGACCTGATGAAGGCGAAATCATTGTCCACGGACCGAACGTCATGAAGGGATACTGGAACAACGAAGAGGCAACAAACGAAGTTATCATTGAACCAGGTGTATTCCGAACTGGAGATCTCGGTAAACTCGATTCAAAGGGTTACCTTTCAATCACTGGCCGTGTCAAGAGCCAATTCAAACTTGAGAACGGCAAGTATGTTTCACCTGCTCCTTTGGAAGAGAATGTCAAACTGTCACCACTTGTTGAGCAGGCTGCTCTCGATGGACGAAATATGCTTCGAACATTCATCATCATTCATCCAAACATGGATGCCATGAAGCAAGCGCTCTCTGCTGCTGGAAAAGACGTATCTGGTTCTGATGAGGAACTCTGTGCTCGAGAAGAAACCAGAACATGGATGCTCAACGAATTGAAGAGCAATTCAATGATGGAACCTACTTGGAAAGGATATGAGCGCCCAGCAAACATCATCCTTGACCATCAAGAATGGACCACAGATAATGACTTGATGACACCATCAATGAAGGTCAAACTGCGAAACCTTCTCGCCCGCCACGAGAGTGCCATTGAAGCCTTCAAGTGAAGGCCGATTCAACCGATTGGGTTTTGAACACCCAGTTGTGGGCTTAACGTGGGGATACTATGGTTCGCGAACTCATTACTGTCGAAGGTGTTGATCGAAGTTTTGGTTCAACCGATGTACTCCAAGACATTAATCTCATCATAAACGATGGAGATCGTATCGGAATCGTTGGTCATAACGGTGCTGGAAAGACAACACTACTCAACACCATCAGCGAACAAGAACAAGATGTTGGAGACATTGTATTCGCTCCAGGAATCAGAATCGCATATTTGACACAGATTCGAGACATCGAATCGGAGTCCACCATCGAGGGTGAACTCGGCCGAAAGGGACGACAATTCCAAGAATTGGAAGAAGAAATTTCAGCTATTGAAGCGCAGATGATTGACCCTGCTTTCTACGATGGTGAGTGGGAACCTGTTATGGAGCGCTATTCTGAACTTCAGCAAACTCTTGCCGCCTCTGGTGGAGGTAACGTCGCAGGTATCGCAAAAGGGATTTTAGAGAAACTAGGACTTGACAAGCATCCAATGGACATGAACGTTTCACAACTTTCTGGAGGAGAAAAAGCAAAACTTGCTCTTGCTCGTCAACTTGTCGGACTCTCTGGAATCGATGTCATGTTCCTCGACGAACCGACGAATCACTTGGATATTGAAACGACTGAATGGCTTGAAGCGTTCTTGAAAGATTTCAAGGGCGCACAACTCATCGTATCTCACGATCGATATTTCCTCGATCAGGTTTGCACTCGCATCGTTGAAGTTGACAATCTACGTGCTTGGCCTTGGAAGGGCAATTACAGCCAATTTATCGTCCAAAAAGAGGCAAGTGAAAAGGCACTTGGAGAACATATCGCAACCCTCGAGAAGAAGATTCAATCAACAACTGGTGCCATTCAACAAATGAAACGAGCCAACAAATACGACAAGTCAATTTCTGCAAAGCACAAGATGATTACACGTATGCAGCAGGAGCTCAAAGCATTGAATTCAAGAGTTTCAAGGAAGAGAAAACCACTCATCCTCTCACTCGATGCACTTGACAAAGCGAGCATGGATGTTCTTGAATTGGTTGATGCCACAATGACCTTTGAAGGACTAGAGCGCCCAATCCTCGACAATCAGACCCTTGAAGTTCGAAAGGGCGATCGGATCGGTATCGTTGGAGGAAACGGACAAGGAAAGACAACTCTTCTCAAAATCATCAATGGAGATTTGAAACTCGATAGTGGGAAGATCGACGTTTCACCAGGTTCAGTGATTGGCTACTTCCATCAAGATCACGCAACACTTGATTTTGAACTCAATGCAGTTGAGCAAATACAAAAACTGCGACCTGATTACCAATACGGTGACATTCGAGCTGCACTCGGCAGGTTCCAATTCGCAAGCGATCAAGTTGGAACAAAACTGAAGCAACTGTCTGGTGGAGAGCGAGCGAGAGTTGCCCTACTCAAACTCCTCCTCGAAGACAACAATCTCCTGCTCATGGACGAACCGACAAATCACTTGGACATGGAATCGAAAGAAACGCTGGAAGAGGCGCTCATTGGATATGAGGGATCTCTCATCACCGTTTCTCACGACCGTTGGTTCCTCGACCAATGTGTCAATCGAATATGGGAATTAAAAGATGGGAAAATTAAGGTCTATTACGGGAATTATACCGATTATGTCCGGGCAAAACTGGGGTTACCTCCATTGGCGGATGATGAAATTTCTCAAGTTTGAGAGTGACTTGGCAAAGACAGGACTATATGAGCGAAGGATGCTATCGCATACCATGACAACAAGGTTGAGTGTTGTATTAATCGGTTTGCTCCTTGTGTTTGTATCCATTCCACTGAATCAGAACACATACTTAGACGACATCGTTCGACCTTCAAATTCAATCCCTCAATCTGAATTCATTGCCGAATACCAGTTGAGTATTAGTTCAGGGGCAAACGTGGTCGCTGTTGGCCATACTGGGTCAAATTACATACTTGCTATTTCGCATTCTGGAAGTGGCTTGGTCGGTAATTATTCATGGAACGGGTTGGAATCTGGTGGTATGCTTATCGGGGTCAATAACACAGGAGAGGTTGGATCCTACATTCATTTGCAACATGCGCCCAGTTTGCTCACAGTCACAACAACAACCATCTTTGTTGCAACCAACAGTACCACGGGTTTCATGCTCGAAGCGTTTGATTTTTCGCTTCAAGCCAAGGAATCTCTGCATTTCCATTCAACCAATAGTCAAACGTCCTTGGAAACTGGACTTGTTCTTTACGACATGACTGCAGAGGCCCAATCTGCTTACGTCTTGTTCACTTGTGAACAAGCAACTACTGCTGATTTGATTTACGATTCGTCCGATTGTTCCGCAACAAATGGAAGACAGTCGTTCGTTCTAGCAAGTTGGTCATCAGCAACCAACATATCGACAACTCTGAGTCGGGCTGAATGGTTTGAGGATGATACGAACGGAGTTGCCTATTCATCCACTGCGAATGGAGGTGCGATTGGAACCGTTGGGCCAAATCCTGCCTGTGAACAAGCCATTCACGTTGAAAATGGTGTTGTTTCTGGTATGGCTAGCGCCCATTGTGGCGACAGAAGAGAGGATAATACTGCCCATCTCTCAACCGTTTTTGGCGCAACAAGCACCATCTCACCAACCATCGGAAAGGTAGGAATGGGCCTAACGTTTTCAGAATTTGATTCAACAACACAGACAGAGACGTTTCAGAATCGATTGCTCGCTTTCAGAGATTGTCCAAGTGCAATCGATAGCGATCCTTATGTTGGCTCCTTTGGTAAACATTCATCTCTGCTCATCACTGGCTGGAGTGGAGGAAATGGCAATGTTGAATGTGATTTGAGCGAAGAAGACACTCAAACCTTAGAAAGCACAATCACCAGTTTCAAAGGGAAAAGCAACAAAATGGTCCTTCTAGGTACAACGGATTTCGACAGTTCCATCCCGCTTAAATCAACACGTGAAGTTATTGATATCATCGGGGATTCATCCTCAAACAATGGAATCGCAGCTGTGTGTCACACGGGCACTCTCACCAAGGGCTTGCAAATCGTTTCTGCGGGCAATCAAGACGAAATGATCAGCATCATTACTTGGTCTGGTGGAACCATCTACAACTCAACAGCATACGACATGAACAACGGATGTCCTGTCGGGCTCGCTGCAGGAGATAATGGATTTGCTATGGCCCAATTCGATGGTGTCCTCTACATATTGACACTCTTCGGATTGGATGAAGATGGAGACGGATACGGCGCCTCGGAGGACGCATTCCCACTTGATTCAAACCAATGGGCCGACTTTGATGGAGATGGTTACGGCGACAATGGAGGATTCTCAAACAGCGACGATTGTCCGTTTGCACCAGGAAACTCCACGCTTGGAAGACAAGGATGCAAAGACATTGATGGCGATTTGTGGGCCGATGATTCGGATGCCTTTCCTCATGATTCCACGCAATGGGCTGACGAGGATGGAGATGGATTTGGTGACAATACGGACGGCAATCGCGGTGATGATTGTCCAAATACAGCAGGAACATCAAGCCGTGATCTCCTAGGATGTCAAGACAGCGATTTCGATGGATTTAGTGATGTGAACGACCAATATCCCAATGATTCAACGCAGTGGGACGATAGCGACGGGGATAATTTTGGAGACAATCCGTTGGGATTCAATGGGGATAGTTGCCCTGAGCAATTTGGGAACAGCACCATTGGAATTCTCGGATGCCTCGATCAAGATGGCGATGGCTATGCAGACATCGTTGACGATTTACCATTCGACTCTACACAATGGGATGATTTAGACGGTGATGGGTATGGAGATAACATCCTTGGAGAGAATTATGATTTGTTCAAGTTCGATCCCACCCAGCAAAGTGATTCCGACGATGATGGATACGGAGACAACATCGGCGGTACAAGAGGTGATGCTTGCCCTGAAACATACGGTAATTCGACCGTCGACCGTTATGGTTGCATCGATACAGATGGCGATGGTTGGTCCGATGCAAACGATGGTTTTCCAATAGATAAAAATCGATGGATTGACACTGATAATGACAAATACGAAGATTCCTTTGATGCCTTCCCATTCGATCCTACACAATGGAACGATACCGATGGAGATGGATTTGGTGACAATTTATTCGGATCGAACGCTGACCGTTTCCCTCTTGACAGTACACAGTGGTACGATATCGATGGAGATGGGTATGGTGACAATCCAGATGGCACGAACTACGACGCATTCCTAGCTGAGCCAAGTCAATGGTCAGATGTCGATGGTGATGGATGTGGGGACAATCCGAATGGACGAAATCCAGATTTATTCCCCCTTGATGAAACACAATGCATAGATGCTGACGGTGATGGCTTTGGAGACAATCAATCTGGAAACAATCCTGACCCATTCCTCTTTGATTTCGATAATGATGGGTACAATGACAGCATTGACGTGCTTCCAAAACTTGCATCTCCAGGAGATCTTGACAACGACGGAACTCCTGATGAGTTGGATGAATTCCGAGACAATCCTCAAGAATCAAGAGACAACGATGGCGATGGAATCGGCGACAATGCTGACCCTGATGATGACAACGATGGATATCTTGATGATGCTGAAATTGATGCTGGAACCGACCCATTCAACTCAAAATCGAAACCCATTGATAGCTTTGAAATCGTCATACCAGGAACTGCGATAGGTCTTGGTGCTTGGGATCTCATTGGAATCTTCGTTGGCATTCCACTTTCGGTTTGGATCATGATTGGACTTGCTACTCGTGGTGGTCGCGCTCGACGTTTTGAAGAATCACTCAAACTTGCAACTCGTCGCGAAGAGTTGGAAGACATTGCGACGGGATATGAACGTGCAGTCATGCTGCGTATGCTTGGCCCGCATCAGGCGATTCGACTCGAACGATTACGAACTGAATTGGACGATGCATTGGAGAAAGAAATCGAATATACCAGCAAATCTGTTCCAGCCATTCCGGGACAGCCGCATGATTATGAATCGCAATTAGGATGGCAGCAAGACGGTTGATGCGCATACCCTTGAGTTCATGAACTCCATCATCTTGGGATGTTCATGGCCGAGGATGCTGGTGAGCAACCCGTGTTTGAAACAAGCACTGGTCCCGTTCGTGTCATCACAGCAGCATCGCTGTTCGATGGTCATGATGCTGCAATCAACGTCATGCGACGATTAATTCAATCAGCAGGAGCAGAAGTCATCCATCTAGGTCATGATAGATCTGCAAAGGATGTTGTCGATTGTGCAATCCAAGAAGATGCCCATGCTATCGCATTGACCTCCTATCAAGGCGGTCACGTTGAGTACTTCACCTACATCCGTGAACTTCTTGATGAGGCTGGTTGCGAACATGTACGAATCTTTGGAGGTGGTGGTGGAACCATTACACCTCCAGAAATAAGGGACCTCCATCAAGCAGGAATTTCCAAAATTTATTCGCCTGATGATGGCAGAAAGATGGGGCTTATGGGCATGATTCATCATCTAATGGGACAGGCTGCTGAAGTCGATTTGATTGGCAAGGATCGAATGAATTCTCTGAAAGGACCTGTTACTGCAGAGGATATGGCAAAAGTGGGTCTTCTCCTTACACTCTCAGAATCTGCTGATGAGGATACCTTCAGATCAATGCTTGAAACATGCAGATCTTCAGACAAAGACGTTCCAGTCATTGGATTTACAGGAACTGGTGGCGCTGGGAAATCAAGTCTTCTCGACGAGTTGATGTTACGTATTCAACGTGATAATCCAGGTAAGAAAGTGTGCCTGCTCTGTGTTGATCCAACACGAAAGAGAACTGGTGGAGCACTTCTGGGCGACCGTATTCGAATGAATTCACTTTCTAATAATGACCTCTACATGCGTAGTCTTGCCAGTAGAGGAAGTGGTTCTGAAATCAGTGCAAACTTAGACCGTGCAATCGAAGTCGCAAAGGCTGTTGGTTTCGATCTTATCTTTTGTGAAACAAGTGGTATTGGCCAAGGAAGCGATGCAATCACTTCGGTTGCAGACCGCTCCTTGTACGTCATGACTGCGGAATTCGGAGCACACACGCAACTTGAGAAGATCGAGATGCTCGATGTTGCTGATGTTGTTGTTCTCAACAAATACGAGAAGAGGGGCAGTGAAGATGCACTGCGAGCAATTCGAAAGCAGGTTCGACGAAACCGAAACATGTTCGATGTTGCTGATGAAGAACTCCCGGTTGTTGCAACCATTGCAAGTCAATTTGCAGATCCTGGGGTTGATGCATTATGGCAGAAGCTCTCACCACTTGTCGGATTTGAAAGCCGAGCACCTATGGAAATCCTTGGAGAACGCAAAGGCGTCATACCTCCTGAACGAGTCCACTACCTCTCTGATATTTCTGCAACTATTCGGGACTATCACCAAGCAAATAGAGAAGTTGCTGAAAAATTGCGCCTCTGTCAGCATCTTGAAACTGCTAAAGAACACGTCCCATCAGTCGCTTCAGATATTAATGAACAGATCAATGAACTCTTAGAAGGAATTCAAGAAGCAAGAGATAAACTCGCTTCATACAGAGATCTTGCAGAACAATATCGAACTGGAGAATACACCTATCACGTTCGTGGCAAACCATTCACAGTTCAAACAACGACCGAGTCTCTAGCGCATTCAAACATCTCACGTGTTGCATTACCAAACTTCGCAGATGATGGAGAACTCTTCGAATGGCTCAGTAAAGAGAACGTTCCAGGATATTTCCCCTACACTGCAGGCGTGTTCCCATTCAAGCGAACCGATGAACTGAGTGCCAGAATGTTTGCTGGAGAAGGTGAACCTGAGCGAACAAATCGAAGATTCCATTACTTGAGTCTGGGTCAAGACTACGTTCGACTTTCCACTGCATTCGATTCAGTCACACTGTATGGAAGAGACCCTGCATTACGCCCAGACATTTGGGGCAAGGTTGGGAATTCAGGCGTGAGTATCGCAACGTGTGATGATGCAAAGCGACTCTACTCTGGTTTCGATTTATGTGATTCAAACACATCCGTTTCAATGACCATCAATGGTCCTGCTCCAATCATCCTTGCGTTCTTCCTCAATGCTGCTATCGACCAACAAATCGAGAAACATCTTGCAGAGAAAGGAGAAGCTCTTGAGCCACTTGATGTTGCTTATCGAGGAGAACTTCCTGAAGGACACAATGGGTTTGGTCTAGGAACAGTAGGCCGAAGAGGAGACGAACTTGTTGATGCTGAAACCTATGCTGAAATTAAAGCTCGAACACTTTCAACAGTTCGTGGAACTGTACAGGCAGATATCCTCAAGGAAGACCAAGCACAAAACACCTGTATCTTCTCGACGCCATTTGCACTCAAACTCATGGGCGATGTTCAGCAATACTACATCGACCACAATGTACGCAACCACTACTCTGTTTCCATCAGTGGCTATCACATTGCAG
>JBMZTB010000028.1:0-19888 GCA_049623485.1 Candidatus Poseidoniaceae archaeon | reverse complement strand
TCAGTACATTCCTGTTGGGGACGACTAGTGGAAGGAAATGAATAAAGTAAATCTCTCAGAAAAATTTGCTCTCTTTTCGGAACATTGGACACCGAAAATCATCTCAGAACTCAACGATTATCAAATTAAAATTGTCAAATTGAAGGGAGACTTCGTTTGGCACGATCATGGTGATACCGATGAATTCTTCCTCGTCATCGAAGGAACAATGTTCATCGAATTTGAATCAGAAACTATGGAACTCTCACAAGGAGAAATGTATGTTGTACCAAAAGGTGTGAAACATCGCCCTTACGCTCACGAAGAGTGCAAAGTGATGCTCATTGAACCATCTGGCGTCGTTAACACAGGAGAAGCTGAAAGCGAACTTACAGCATCAAACGATGTTTGGATATGATTCCTTATTCGGAGACCTCTTCGGTTGCACCAGGAACTGCAACCTTGCCGCCAAGCATGAGACCGCCGATGATTAAGTGAACCAATAAGACAACTGGGAAAACCATTCCAAAGAGTTCTGGATTATTTATGATAGGAAGACTGAGGAACAATGTTCCAACCGGCATTAATGCAGGCAAGAGGTAATCCATTGCAGACTCTGGACGCTTCATCATAAAGGAGACGAGTCCAATTAAGACAAGAGAAAGCCCCCAAGTGACTGGAGACATTTGCCAAACAGTGGCTCCTGTCTCAAAGGCAGCGTTTTGCGAACCCAATTTATCAGAATCACTTGCAAATGCGTATGATTCATTCTCTGCATCGACATCTAAATCCTCAGCATTTATGACTGTCACATTGCTTCCCATTCCAGTAATGAAAAACGCCATGGTGAGTACTACTAAGACACTAGCAATACTCAGGAGTTGCTTGTTCATTCCACTAGCGTTTGCCATCATGTCTGAAATGAGCAAGTATAGACCGCTAAGAACCATCAGTGTACCAAGTGTTGCTGCGATTAGCAGTGGCATGAGAGAATCTGCTTCGTTGATTAAAGAGTCTGTTCCACGCATACCGATTAGATCTGATGCAGGCCAGTTCATGTATGCGCCAACAAGAAGAAGTGGACCAATTGCCAAAAAGTAAGGGGCGAGGTTTCTTTCGCTCATAATTAGGCCTCCGATGATTCTTCTTCAGCTGTATCGTCCATGTGGAGATAGCCTGCAACACCCATCAATATTGTCACGCCCATTATAATCAACGGAATAACCAACGCAGCAGTTCCGTCGTTGCTATACTCGTGCTTGTTCGTAAGCCACATCATTCCCCCGCCAACAATCACGACCATTGCACCTGATGCAGTCATTGCCATTTGTGAGAGGGCCTTGCCTTTTACGAACAATCCAGTAGCGATTGCTAGAATTCCATAAGGAATCATGTGGAGACCCCACATCTGCTCATAGGCTTCGTCATGGGCTGCAACATTATCTTCACCCCATCCCATTTCTGCAACTTCTTCTGCAGTGAAAACATTCATGGTTCCTAGGAGGAGTACAACAACACCTAAACCGATAAGCCAGCCTTTTGGATTCAATATTTTTTTAACATCCATGCTTGGTTCATCCTAGCCTAAGATATAATGTTTCCATATATATTGTCAACTTAAACCGTCTTTTGTTAAGAGAAACGGAATTTTCGACTCTCTCAATAACGCATCGTTGATGATATGATGGAACTACTCTTCTTCATCAGAGGGTATGGAAGTTACTGATTTGTACTTAGATTCGCTTTCTTCCAAAGCATTTCGTAAGACAAGACCGTGATAGACCTTGATTTTCTTTTCCTTCACCATAAGATTGACCTTGCTCTCTAATTCGATGAGTTCCTTCAATGATTTCGCCGCTTCAATCTCTCTGAGACACTTCTTGTACTCTCCCCGACGAGCAAAGAAAATCGCAAAATAGATCGGAACAAGAAGGAACGGAATCACCAATTCTTCAAAGACAATTTCACTAAGGGCAGATAAGGAAAATTCAATGCTTTCAGCATCGTATTCAGAGCTAAATGAATCGCCTGACAAACCGCCTGAATAGAAAAACCCTGTATTACTATTGAAATAAAGATTGAATGGAGTTTCTTTTTCATCATAAATGTCTGAACCTCGATCAAGTTCAACATCATCTGGCCAACCATCATTATCATTGTCATCATCTATGACATCTGGAATCGTATCTCTATCAGAATCTTTAGGCGTTGAGGCTGCATTGTAAGGATCGTACAGAATTGTACCAGACGAAGCTGCGCGTTCCATCTCATTGCGAATTCCATCCCCATCTGCATCATCATCATAGATGTCGGGAGTGAAATCTCCATCGATGTCAGAGCATCCTTGAAGTCGATATCGGCTTTTACCATATGTGAATGGGCAATTATCTGACTTGGCATGTAATCCTTGATCTGCATAACCATCGCCATCTGTGTCTGACCAGATACCTGGATCTTCTGGCCAAACGTCGACATTGTCTGGACTGGAATCTCCGTCCATATCTTCATCCGCCACATCCCCGATCCCATCACCGTCAAGATCTCGATGCTCATTCGCATCAAATGGGAACGCATCTGCTCCCATCGACTCATTCCAATTTACATCTGGGTCAGACCAACCGTCTCCATCTGAGTCGAGGCATCCAACTCGATCCTCTGTGGACTGGCCAGATTCTTCACATGAGGTGGAGCCGGATTCATCAGCGTAAACAGGGACAGAAAAAAGTAAGATTGTAGCCAGAATAAGTGGAACACCTTTGGACTTCATGGCGTTACTCAAAGTTGAAGATTTATTGGTTTATTGGAATACAAAATATGCAAACATTTCAATAAAAGAAACTCTAGATTCTCCGTATGAGCAAAATATGGACACTTTTTGTGATGTCTCTCCTCTTCTCTCCGCTAGCTGGATGCACCTCTGACGATGGTGAAGAAACGGTTGTTTTTCCAATGTTTTCTTCTGTTGCTGACAATAATGAAGTCTACGATAACGCTCGAATGAATGGAACCCCATTCATCGTTATCTTCTCTGCCGAATGGTGTAACAATCCTTGTTACACGAGTATGCACTCAATTTGGGCTACTGAATCTGAACTTCCTGTTTTGGTAATGTCCACCGATCCTGTCGAAAATGCAAGTGGAGTCACATTGGCTCAATGGCATGATTCTGCAGATGCATTTGACGACGATGGAGATGATACAGGGGTTTCTCTCACCACATACGCATTCATGAAAGGATTCGAAGCTGGCGAAAAACTCGGAATTAATGCACCAGGAACGGTCTTATTCGTTAATGCGATGGGAGAAATCACTCATACCCACGAAGGAAAACTTGAGGATTCAAGCAAGATTTCCGAGTATTGGCAAGAAGCTTCTGCATAAGAAGAGATAGTTTCACCGAATATCTCTTCAAAGAGGTCTCATTGGCTGAACCATGGTCTTTACACACGACATGTCGCAATGGCTCGGATTTTCTATTGATGAGGATTGGCTTGAAGAGAACATATCTTGGAGGGATTTCGGAACAGGAGTCCGTTTGGGCAAACTCAAGCGAGAAGAAAAGACCTCGCTTGTCCTCTATGAAGCAGATTCTGAAGTTACAGTCGATGCTTTCATGCCACACATGCATCCAGGTGGTGAAGCGTACGTTGTTCTCAAAGGAGAGGTATGGGACGAGGATGGAACCTATCCAACTGGGTCGATTGTTTGGATGGATCCAGAATCCACACATACTCCAAAAACAAAAGGAAAAACTCTCATCCTCGTGTTGTGGCCACAAGGCGTCAAATCAGTTTGAGTTCTCTTCAAGGTCATACTCGCCACTAATGAGCATTCCATCGAACAGAAACGGTCCAGCTGGAACAACTGCTGCAATGAATCCATGAAACAGAGCGGTCATGTTCCAGTGTCTTCCAACACCATAGAAGAGTGCTCCAAGGAAGGCTAGGAAAAGGAAGCCATGAATCTGTCCAACAAGGGATACCAGCGATGGATCTCCTCCAATATATTTCACTGGCATTGCAACTGCAAAGAGAATCAGTGCAGAGAATCCTTCGATATAACTCAAAAATGAGACGATTTGTTTCATGAAGAAGCCTCCACCATTGGACGACTTGAGCCACAAGACGGACATTGTTGTTCATCACTTTCTCCGTAGTCGTGCTTGCAAGCAGGACATGTTGCGGAAAGGACAAGTTCACCAATCGTCGAATAGGATTCGCCCTGTAGTGTTAGCATTCCACTCTCAGCAAGCGCAACAGAATAACGGCCAGAGCCTCCAATTCGTACGAGCAAATCTGGAGGAAGCGTTACAGTTCCTAAGTCATCGATGAGGAGTTCTCGACCTTCGGTCAAATCTTCAACATCGATTTCAACTCCATGTTCTGCAACGAATCGACCATCTCGAAGTTCAAGACTTCTGTTAGCAAATGCAGCGACTTCCTTTGAGTGTGTTACAATAAGGAAAGAGACGCCCTCAGTTTCATTCAATTCCTTGAAGATATCAAGAACTGCTCGACCAGTAACAGGATCGAGTGCACCTGTTGGTTCGTCAGCCAAGATAAGTCGTGGATTTGTAATCAGAGCACGTGCAATTGCAACACGTTGCTGCTCACCACCACTGAGCATCTTTGGCAAGGCTCTTGCTCTGTGAGGCATACTCAGTCGTTCGAGCATTTCATCTGCTCTTCGCAAGGCTTCCTTCGAACGAACACCTTGATTTCGTAATGGTTCAGCCACATTGTCTCTTGCGTTGAGATGAGGCAAAAGGTTTCCATCTTGGAAAATAAACGAAACCGTCTTTTGACGAAGTCGAACGAGTTCTTTTCCTTTCAATCGAGTCATGTTGTTTCCATCAAGCGTGACTGAACCTGCACTTGGTTTCATTAATCCTCCAAGACATTTCAGAAGTGTTGATTTTCCAGACCCAGAAGGTCCTACAACCGCAACGGCTTCACCTTCTTTCATATTGATGTACAAACCTCGTAAAGCCACGACATTTCCATCTTCTGCTTTTGATTCATATACGTGATACAGGCCATCTGCTTCGAGAATGCTTTTCTTTGTTACATCAGACATACTTCATTCCCCCTTGAGAACACTTGCAAGATCAGCGCTAAGTGCTCGACGTGTCGTTACGACCAATGCGAGAACGACCGCTACGAAAACAGAGAACGTGACTAAACCGAGTTGAACCCATGGATAGACCAACTCACGTTCAATTACCGTGGACGTTCCACCGAATATCTGGAAGATGAACCCGAAGACGTCGAAGAATCCATTGAACGAGAACGCAACACCAATACCAAGAATGATTCCAAGCAACATCGAAACGAGAACAATTGAAAGAATCTCAAACAGGACAAGTCGAATAATCTGATTTGGACTTGCACCAATCGCTTGTAGAATCGCCAGTTCTTTCTGTCGCTGTGTGAGTACTAGCGATAAGAAAACGAAGGCTGAGGCTACAGCTGCAATACTCGCTACAACGAATTGTAATGACAGAAGCCCAGGTGTTCCAAAGATTAAACCACCATCTCGCTCAACTGCTTCGTGAGCAGTTTCCCAATCATTCGTGCTCGAGACTCGAGAATCTGCTTCAATAATCGAAGCGAGTGCTTTCAAATCATCTCCACTGATATCAGGAAGATGGATAATCCACGTTGTTGAATTATGTTCATCTGCATCTTCATCTCCTACAAATGCTCTCCATGAATCTTCTGAGATGATCAAAGAGGAACTCATAGCACCACTTGGAACGCCAGGAATGAATTTGTGCACTCCAATGTATCTCAACTCTTCTTGGAATGGAGTGATGACGACGTCCCTCGATTGAATGAAGAAGAATGGTTGAATTAACTCGGGGAAGTCTGATAATTCAGAGAAGGTTGTACACTCTTCAGCTGGGGCTATTTCTCCATTTGGACAAATCATGCCTTCAATGCTCTCAGTAACGTCGAGATCGTAACGCCCTACACGTTCAATAAGTTCTTCCATTGTAGGTTGTTCTGGATCAACTGCAGTCAGAAGGGATGCGAAAGAAAAGAAAATTGCTCCTTCAAGATTTGCTTCTGAGAAATTGGCATTTGTAATGTTCGTGTTAACAAATATCGACTCACTTAAGTTCGAACCTGAGAAGTTCGCACCACTAAGATTAGCGTTAATGAAATTCGTTCGACCAAAATCTCGATTTGAAAAGTCTTCATTTGACAAATCAGCATCGCTTAGATCGGTATCCAGTACAGAAGCGAAAGCGAATAAAAGGCCGATTCTATCTTCTCCAGAGATGTTCGATGGAACAAAATCTATGTCATTATATGTGAAATTGACCACTTCGGAGCGAGAATCTGACGCAGCGAGGACGATGTCTTCTGCATCGTTACTTCGTCGTCCTGAACCCCACAAATCCAAACCATAGGCTGCATCTTCGCCAGCAGAGAAGGTCATGCCTCCGTAAATTGAAGGATCCGAGCCATCTCCTGGAATCGCTTGCTGATTCCAACGTAACACTTCATCGCTGTTGTTCATCAAAACATAGGTCAGATATGCATCACCGCCTCTGGTCGGGCTGAGTAATATTTGAGGAACTGTCATTGCAACAATTTCTCCGTCGGGATAATATTCAGTAAGAATGGCTTCAACTTGGGATTGGTTTCGAGGACCATCCATCACCATTTGTAATTCTGAACCTACGTTTGCATCAGCAGTTCTCTCATCAACCAGAGTACCAGTGTATCCTTGTACCGCTGCCAGCGTTACAATCGAGAGAGTAAGAAGCATAATGACCGAGAGTCTATTGATCGATTCAGAAGATCCTGACCCTTTCAATCCGCGCTTAACATCTTTCAGTAACGCAGTCTTTCCAAAGATGAACTGCATAATGTAGGGGCCTTTTGCCCCCAACCAAGCGAGAAGAAGTGCACCGCCAATCCACAAGAAGAACGGTCCAAAGATTCCGAACAGTCCTTCAAGGAAGAAGTTGGAATAAAGACCGTCTTCGCTGCCATTTTGTTCAAGAGCAGTATCGGTGAACGATAGCATACCGATGGTAAACATTGTCCAATGAAGCCAACGTCGTGGAGGACGTTTCTTCGAGATTGTTCGGACGCCTTCGTCTATTTCCATTTCGATGAATTCACGTGTGCGACTACGTCCAAAGAGCAAGGCTACGCCGAGTGTGGCAAATGCGGTAAAGAGTGTTGCTGCAAACGATAAAGCAGGATTAACTTCAGTTGTAAGTTCAGAGAACACTAGGAACCCTACTGCAGAGAGAACAATCGGTACCGCAATCATAGCAAGGAGGTAACCAACAACCCATCCTGCGAAAGCAATCACAGAAAGTTCAAGCAGAACCATTCCGCTCAACCGTTGAGTGTCAGCTCCTATGACTCGCTGAATACTGATTTCTCGTCTTCGTTGTTCAAGACTCAAAACCAAACCGTAAATCAATACAGCAATTGATAGAACCACGATTGGAATCATGATGATGTAATCAAACGCTTGAATGAGGCCAAGGAAGATTTGCAGGAAAGTGATTGTTCCGCTAACGATATCGAAGTAAAACACTTCAACAGTTCCGTTTGCATATTCTTTGTCCCCAACTCTCATGCCAAGGTCTTCCAGCCATTCCGCTGCTTCAGTGGTGGAAGAGGATGGAATCAGTGAGCGATTAACAGACATTGAAAGGTAGATGTGATCGTTATCAATGAGGATTCGTTGTTGTTCATCAGATAATGAAGTAAGTGATGCAAAGACAGGATTTGGTGGAAGCGTTGGATTTCCAAAGTCCCAAGGATCATACACTCCAAGAATTGTCAAATTCTCAACAACGAATTCTTCTCGGCAATATGTTTGCTCGTTTCTTTCGCTTGTGATTTCTCCTGCACAGTTCTCTGGAGTGATTGAATCTGAACCAAGTTCAGAAGTTTGGGTGACATATACGAACGACAGTGAATCGATTTTGTCGCCGACGTTCGCTCTCGCATCTGATACAATGTTCGATGGAAGAATCAAACCACGTCGGTCTTCCATTTCCTCTGGCGAAGGCCATTCTCCCAGACCATCGATGATGTTGCCACCAAATCGTTCGGCTAATTCGCCATCAAAGGCCCCTGGGCCCATGAATCGAATTCCACGCATTTCTGAAATAGGAGGGCCTGCATCTTCCAGTTCAGGATAGTTGAATTTGACATCTTCCCATAACGGATTCGAATTTGCTTCCATCGAACGCATTTCTAGAGGCTGCGCTACAATGAAATCTTGATTGAAGAAACCTCCGCCGTGAATCCCCTGACGACCTAACGTCAAGGCACAGTCAGTGAATTCCACAAACTCTGAAACAAGTTCATCACACACTTCCATCATCACTGTGGAATTATTCGTCCAACCTTCAGTCCCTTCTGCTGGCTTACGGTCGAATTCAATTTTTGCATCGACAGGTTCGCCCTCAAGAGAAGTTGCGAGGAAAATTTGGCTCAATCCTACGCCGTAGGAAAGGACTGTCGTAATAACGAGGGATGCCAGGAACACTCCAGCAAATACTGCAAGGCCTCGTTCCTTGTTTCGCCATGAACTAACAAAGGCCATTCTGTAATTCGAAGGCAATTCCCTAACTCGATGAATAAACGTACCTAGGCGCCCATTCTCTTTGATCTCGTTTGCTTCTTCGGATTTCTGTTCTGTTTCTTGAGACATAGAATCATTCCTCCTCTATTCCCCAAGCACTTCGTATATCGCTTGCAAATGTCTTACCTTCACGCAACAGCAACATTCTGTCTGCTTGTGTCGCAAGATCAGGATCGTGAGTAACCATCAAGATCGAAATTGGATTCTCTTTATCATTGCATAATCTCTTGAATAATTCCATGATTTCTTTGCCGCTGGCAATATCAAGATTGCCTGTAGGTTCGTCTGCAAGAAGGATAGAACGCTTTCCTGCAATCGCTCGAGCAATGGCAACACGTTGTTGTTGACCACCTGACAATTGATCTGGAATATGGTGTGTTCGATCACCAAGTCCAACTTCATTTAGAGCGGCAACTGCGCGTTCTTCAGCTTCTTCGCTTTTGTATCCACACAGTTCGAGAGCCATGGCAACGTTGTCTTTTGCTGAAAGTGAGGGAACAAGATGGAAGTCTTGGAAAATCCATCCAACTCCCTTTCTACGAATGTCGACAACATCAGAAGGTTTCTGCTTGCCGTATTTACGGCCTTCAAGATCGATATCTCCGCTATCGGCGGAGAGGAGGCCTCCGATGATGTTTAACAATGTGGATTTCCCACAACCTGAAGGACCCATTAAGGCAACCATCTCGCCTTTTGTGATGCTCATCTCCACGCCCTTGAGGACTTCCAACTTGTTAGAACCAGAACCAAAACTTTTGGTTAAATTGTTGACTACCAGCATAAATTTCCCTCCAACATACAGATGATATACTCTTCTAGGGATTGCCTAAGTGTTTTTCTACATTTGTATGAATGTGGAATATTCCGTTCGAAAATAACTCCGACGACTTGAAAAGAGGAAAGGTTCAGGACTTCGATATGAGCGTAAAGACTGCCCTCATTACGGGAATCACGGGCCAGGATGGTTCTTACTTAGCAGAGTTGCTTCTTGAAAAAGGATATACTGTTTACGGGTTAGTCCGTAGAGTATCCCAGCCAAGCCTTGGCCGCAACCTCATCAACCACTTGATGAGTAACGATAATTTCCATTTACTCAATGGCGATCTTGCTGATCAGAACTCGATTGATAACGCAGTTCATCAAGTAAAGCCAGATGAATTCTACAACCTTGGTGCAATGTCATTCGTTCCTGAATCGTGGCGATCTCCAATGATGACAGCAGACATTACTGGTCTTGGAGCGCTTCGATGTCTTGAAGCAATTCGAAAGCATTCACCGAATTGCCGGTTTTACCAAGCAGGTTCAAGCGAACAGTACGGAAAGGTTCGAGAAGTTCCACAATCCGAAGAAACCCCGTTCCATCCACGTTCTCCGTACGGATGTGCAAAGGTTATGGCGTTTGAAATCACTCGAAACTATCGTGAATCATACGATATGTTTGCTTGTACTGGAATCTTATTCAACCACGAAAGCCCACGACGCGGTCTTGAATTCGTTACACGAAAAGTGACGATGATGGCTGCTCGTATCAAGCATGGATTCGATGAATGCCTCTACATTGGAAACGTTGAATCAAAGCGTGATTGGGGATTTGCTGGCGACTATGTTGAAATGCAATGGAAGATGCTTCAACAAGACAAGCCTGATGATTATGTCATCGCTACAGGACGAACTCACAGTATTCGTGATATGATTTCTCTCGCATTTTCACACATTGGCATGGATCTTACTTGGTCTGGCGAGGGCGAAAACACAATCGCTTTGGACCAATCGGGTGTAGTGCGTGTACGTACAAATCCGAAGTTCTTCCGTCCTGCCGAAGTCGATCTCCTCATTGGAGACCCAAGTTATGCAAAGGAAAAGTTGGGTTGGGAAACTAAGACAACCTTCGAGGAACTCGTAAGGATGATGGTCGAATCAGATTTGAAGATTGTTCAGGAAGCGGTCGATGGGGGCTATGCTCCACCAACACCACCAGAATGAACAACACGCTTTCTCATCATTCGATGAAAGAGTGGTGGAATCAACGTTATCCAAAACATCTGATAGTATCCTCCAGGCAACTGTGGAGATTCATCATGAGGTTTTAGTCGCTCATAAGGTGTGCTTGAACGAAGATGATGAGACGCATGCAGTGTCAAATTCATCAATGTGTATTTTGACCAACGACTGCGACTTTCCCATGCGTGAGAAGCGTTAGGTCGCTCATCTTCTCCGCGAACAAGCCCATGATGTTGGATGTAATTCACAAATTCAAGGAGATAGATTGCAACGATCGCCTGACCGAGGAAAGCACCAAAGTATTCCATTCCCCATAGAGCAAGAGAAATCAGTAAACTGAGTTCTAAGATTACAGAAATTGTTGCATCTTTTTTTCGTATTCTAAAGGCGTTTCTTAGTTGCAGAGGGATTGTTCGCAAAAAATGTACGTAGATGCTTCTGCCCCAAGGAGAGCTTGTTGGGTCCACTTCTCTGGCCCAATGCTTGTGATGCGTATGGTTGTGTTCAACAGTGAAATGAAGGTAAAGAACAGAGAAAAGATCGAGACGAGCGAGCCACCAACTGAACGATTTGGGTTTTCTGTGGCCAAGTTCATGAGCGGCTACAACGCCTGCTGCACCAGTCGCTAATCCAGCGCATAGAATTGGAATTAGTATTGAAATAGAACCCAGGCCTTCCCAGACTCTGTACAATAATGCTACAACAATAATTGGCACCATCAAGCCATGTAAATGGACAATTACATCATGCCCGAGCCCTTCTTGTTCAGTATCATGAATGGTTGTCGAGCCAACAAGAGTATCCAAGAATGGATATATCCCGAGTAAAAGAACAATGGGGGCAATCATCCACCAACCACCAAGGATCAAGCATACAATCGCTGAAAACGGTGTGAGCAAACCCAAAAGGTGAGGTACCCAGTTGCTCATGTCATAGCATGAGCCCTATCATTCAATACAGTTGCCGTTGATTCAGGATCGACGAACGCTGGAAAGAATCTTATTCATCCAACTTGGTAAAAATCGAATACCGTTACGGTATTCAAGGTTATCAATCGTATTTTCAATGTATCTTTCTAAATTTGCATCCATTATTTATTCCTCCGTTGGTGTAGGGACTCCACGAGAATCTACAGGAGCTCTGTAGTGTGCAACAGCACGTGCATAACGCTCAAAGAAATTGGAAAAGATTCCACTTCTGTAGTTCTGTTTAGCCAGTGTCTGTTCTACGTAGGTCTCAAGTTCGATATCCATTGTTGTCCCCGTATAGAAGTAGGTGCCCGACCTATTCAAAGACGAGGTGAAAAAGCCAACACATAGGTGTAATTTATACATTAGGTGTTTTCTATAACATCTTTGACGTCTCGCCTTATTCCCTTATACGCATTCATGTTGATCAGGGACTCTCCGAAATCCCGTGCATAGGCACATAGCCTTCGAATAGACTCCGAAACAGAAAACTCAACAAGCATCCATGAATGCTTTTGTTCACTTTGAAAAAGATGTCTTTCATGATCCTGCAAATCAATTTGAATCCTTTTGAGATTAGTTCTCGCCTCCTCGATTCGCTTTGCATCCCGAATGCGAATATTGATCATTAATTCCTTTAGGGCAATTTGCCATTCCCCAAGTTTGTTTATTGAGGAATTGTTTTCTTTGTGCCTTAGAGTGGAACAGTGTTCATGCACATTTTTCCCGATTAAAATTGCATGGTCCATCATCCGTTCAAGTGAACGTGCAAGATTTCCAGATTCAAGGGATTGAATTCGCGTCATATTTAGTTTGGTTGCAATCGAATAGTTATCGATCAACAATCGCACCTGTCGTTCGATTAAGTGAAGAAGGGCATCAACCTCGCTTTCCCGTTCTTCAAGATCTTCGAGGAACGTAGGATCATCGCCGTCAAACACACTCATGATGTCCCGTATTGAACTTGATAGTTGGAGATACATTCGATTAAGGCTCGAGGTAATTGGCATCTCGCCGGTATTCAGGAGGCAGCGTAATTCAAAGAAAGAATCTTCTTCATCATAAAGTTCGAATCCTCGTGTTGCTCGTAGAAATTTTCTTATTTGTTGGCTTATTTTTCGCTTCTCTTTTGAATTATGACGGATGAGAACAATATCCGCCCCTGCAATATATGCCCCCATAAGATGGTCGAAGAGACTCTCATCAGGGAGGTGTTCTAGGTCAAAGCTGATGGTTCTGGTTGTTCGTTTTTCTTGTTCCATTGGCGTTAATCGCAGGGCACCGCTTGGCCTCCAGTCGATCTTAATTGAATTACTTGATTTCAGATGCTGACTTGTGATCCATTTCTTAGGGAGACTCAATGTGAAGGTTCCTCCTCCAGTTGATTGAATTTTTCGAATTGAGATATCTCCAGGTCCAGATGCCATGCTATCAAACATCCTTCACAATATACCTATATAGAATATATGGGGTTGTGAATATATACCCATTTCCAATAGGCCTATGCATGGAACCAATCACGGTTGTTGTAATTGCTCTTGCGTTAATTGTATGTGCCTACATGGCCTGGAATATCGGTGCGAATGATGTTGCGAATGCAATGGGTACATCTGTTGGGTCTCGAGCCTTAACGCTCAAGCAGGCAGTCATTATTGCTGCTATCTTTGAATTCGCTGGTGCCTTTTTTGCAGGAGATGCGGTCACGAAAACAGTTCGTAAAGGAATCTTAGAAGTGGATTTTTCAACGGTCACCCCTGACATTTCACACGATATCGCATTTGGGTTCATCGCAGCAATGATGGCCGCAGCAACATGGCTAACAATCGCTACTCGATTCGGACTTCCTGTGTCAACAACGCATTCGATCATTGGTGGAATTATCGGTGTAGGATTGGTTCTCGAAGTTGACCATAATGCAGAATACATCAACTGGGAAGTTGTTGGAAAGGTCGTTATGAGTTGGGTTGCAAGTCCAATAATGGGGGCCCTCATTGCATTCTTCTCATATTACATCATCAAGAAACTCATCCTGGATTCTAGCAATCCTGAAGAGCGATCTTTGTGGTTAGCGCCTATTCTTGCCTTCCCTACATTCTTTGTTTTGGGTCTCGCTTTGCAGTTCAAGGCACTGAAAGGGTTCTTTGCAAAGGCGGATAGCAATGGGTGGATTGCGGATAAGTATGACTGGCTTCCTGCTAAAGAAGATGGAGTATGGGACCCATTTGCTGACAATGCTTGGCTTCCAATCAATTCACTTATGCTCGCTGCGCTCATAGGCGCAATTGCATCATTTTGCCTCTTCCTCATCCTCAAGAAAATTGACATCAAAGAAGAGAGCAAAGGCTTCCGCGGCGTTGAACGAATCTTCGTTTGGCTTCAAATCATTACAGCCGCATACGTAGCATTTGCACACGGTGCAAACGATCGTTCCAATGCAATTGGTCCTATGGCCGCTGTATGGCAAGTTCTTTCCAACGATACTGGAATGTTAATGGAAAAAGCGGACATTCCACTCTGGCTCGTATTGCTTGGTTCAGCTGGTATTGCTATCGGTGTCATGACATGGGGTTGGAGAGTCATGGAAACAATTGGAAAGAAAATTACCGACATCACCCCGACACGTGGTTTCGCTGCTGAATTCGGAGCTGCTACTACAATCCTCATCTTCTCTATGCCCTTCCTTGCAGTTCCAGTCTCTACAACACACACTCTCGTTGGTGCAGTTGTCGGAGTAGGGCTAGCAGGTGGAGCCAAAGCGGTTGATTTCAGAGTCTTTGGAAAGATTGCAGCCTCCTGGGTTGCGAGCGTCCCTGTCGCTGCTTTCGGTGCAGCAACGATTTACATTGCATCGGGTGGAGACGATCTCAAGATGATTATTCTCCTTCCAATCGCCTTCATGACCGTAGGATATGCTATGTGGAAATCTCGAGAGAATGAAATTTATGTTGAGGACGCTCTTTCTGATGCTGGTGGCTCAAAGACAGATGGGCCAACTCCCTTCGACCTCTTCCACAAGCACGCAGAAGCCGTCGAGATAACAGTTGAGAAAATGGTTGCTGCAGTTAAGAAAGCAAGTTCTGGCGAAGATGCAAGCAAAGAAATCGAAGAGACTGTTGAATCTGAATTTGTCGCTGATAATATCAAGTCTGAGATACGAGAACTTGCAAGTCAAGACCTGAGATTTGGTATCGCAGCTGACTCTGATTCATTCCTCCATATGGTAAGTCGCCAAGATAGAATTGCAGATTACGCACAGAACGTAGCAGAACAACTCTCCTTCCGCCCACTCATGGAAGATGAGGATGCTCGAAAAAATTTGATTGAAATGGCTGAAATTGTTTCCAAGACTGTCGCCAAGTACGAAGATCTGATTGAGGCCCTACGCCAATACCATATCAGTGGCCGAACAAAGGCCGGAGTCGATGAAGTCTATGCATTGATTCGTGAAGTGAATCTCATTGAACACGAAGCAGATGGTGTTGAAGCAAAGTCTGCTGCGTATGTCTTCTCCAATGGTGAAGATGAACCATTGGCTGCTATGCATATGTATCGTGTTCTACAACGACTTGATGATGTTGCAAATGCTGCAGAGAAGGCTGCAAATGCTCTCTTGCCACTGCTTCGTCGATGACCGTTTTCTTCAAGTGAGAAGAAGATGAGGCTTGCCCATCCGAGCCGTTCTCAATCGAGGCAACTCAATCGAAGAATCCGGCTCTAGGAGGAATCGATGTGGGTATGGATCCAGGATTGAAAGCCAAATTGCAAAAGCAACGATACCACATAGTTGGGGAACATGGAGGCGTGAAAACATGTCACTGGACAAAGGAATCCCTTCTGCGTGATCGTTCCTGCTACAAAGGAACATTCTATGGGGTAAAGAGCCATACTTGCATGCAGATGTCTCCTGTTGTAGACCAATGCAATCTTGCATGCACATACTGCTGGCGTGAACCCCACATGGATACGCTTGAACTCACTGATCAAGATCCTCTTGAACTCCTTTACGAAAGCGTAAGAGCACAACGAAGGCTGCTCTCTGGATTTGGAGGAAATGACAAGGTTACTCCTGAGAAATTCAAAGAAGCACAAGACCCGAAACACGTTGCTATTTCGCTGAATGGGGAGCCAACTCTCTATACCAAACTCGGTGAATACATGGATTTGTGCCACAAGCATGGAATGACAACAATGCTTGTCACAAATGGTACGCTTCCAAAAGTCTTAGAGAATTTGGACACGCTTCCAACTCAACTCTATGTCTCGGTTGATGCCCCCAATAAGCAAGTATTCGACGAAGTATGTCGACCAAAATGGGGCAATGGTGCGTGGAATCAATTTGAGAAAACCATCGACTTACTTCCAAGCCTTGATACTCGAATCGTATGCCGACATACCATGATGAAGGGAATCAATATGTCTTCAGAACACATCAAACAATTTGCAGCTCTTGATAATCGCGCAGATCCTGATTGGATTGAAGCAAAAGGGTACGTCTACGTTGGCCATAGCAGAGAGAACCTATCGATGGAGAACATGCCAAGTCACGAAGATATTCTTGAATTTTCAAATGAACTTGCACCGCAAGTTGATCGCCGAGTTCTTTCCGAAAGCCGGCCAAGTCGAGTAGCACTCATTGGTCGGGAGATTGTCCCAATCCCTCTACCGGATGCCGAGATGTTTTTCCCGGATGATTTGGGTATTGCACCACCAACCAAAAAACTCCCATTAATTCAAAATTAGATTTCGGTTCATAAAGAGTCGAGATGTAATCTGAACATGGAACAACAGGGGAACCCGAATATATTGCTCGTAGGTGTTGGCGGAATTGGTGGCTTGACCATTGAACTTCTCGCTCCAGCACTTGAACGAATTCAGAGAACATGTACAATCACTCTCATGGATGGAGACATCGTTGAAGCCACCAATCTTGGCCATCAACGATTTACAAATTCCGATATTGGCAAGCCAAAGACAGAAGTGCTTGCGCAACGATTTACTGATTTTGAACACGTAACATGCTCTTCAGTTTCTGAGAATTTAAGAACTGCAGAGCAACTTGAAGGGTATGATTTCATCCTTATAGGCGTGGATCGTCCTCTTCCTAGGCGATTAGTTCACGCTTCAGAAATTCCATGGATTGACATGAGGTCTACAGGAGATGGCCATGTTTACTTCACAAGTGAATCACAGACTGAATTGGTAACGATGATGACACCAGACCATGAACCAGCAAGTTGTCAAATCAAGGGAGCACTCGAAGCTGGAAACATTCAGTTTGGCTATGTTAACGCTGCAGCGGCTGGTGCAACGTGGCTCATCGGCCAATTGCGAAACCAACCTGTTCTGAAAGAAAGAATGGGGAGTATCATGTTTGGAGAACTCAAATTTCCTGAGGTGAGCGCTTGATTCCAGTCACGAAACTCGAGGAAATAGGATTAACATTCGAACATTGGATGACTGCTTGTCTCCAAGCCGAGGGAAAAGCAGTTGAGACCGAGGAACTTCTTCTTGTCCAAAGACGAGCTGCTGAGCATAATCGGTGGGATTTAGTATACAACCTTTCATTGATTGCAGGACTTGAAACATCCGTACTCATCGATGCGAATGGTGAAATCCAAATCGATTGGGGTTCACCTGGGAGAGTCCCATTGCGCCCACCTGTAGGTATGATGGCTCCTTTCCGTCTTTGGGTTCACACACATCCTGGATTTCATGCATATTGGAGTTCAACAGACAGAAACAGTCTCGCAGTCGCTCAAGGCATCCTTAACCGGGCTCTTGTTCTTGGAGCACCTGGAGTAAAGGAAAGTCGTAACATGATGGAAGAAGATTCTTCGAAGAGACTGGGGGTCGTCGGGCCGCTTTCATCATGGACTGACCAAGAGATTGTGTCTTGGGACCATTGGCTTGATCAACATTCAAAGATAAAAATCGAGGTGACTGTTTGAGTTCCAACGTGCGCCCTCCCAAAGATGATGAGGAGGAAATTAAGGCAAAGATTGCGATTCTGCAAGGGAGATCAAAACCATTGAAAGACGTGGTCGCAGAAATACTTGGAGAAGAACCCGAGCAGGCTCTTGTTGATGCGGTTGAAAATAATATTCTCCTCGCTCAGGAACAGGGTGAGTCTGTTGATCTGTCAGCGATTCTTAAATCGATTCAGTCGATGAGTGAAAAGTGGGCTTAGGCGTTTTTGTAGGTTGCTCTGCGTCCTTCAATAAGTGCACTCAATCCTTCAAGAGCATCTTCTGTAGAGAAGATTTGATTCAACCCCTCAAGCTCCATTTCGAGCCCCTTGGAAAGCGTTGTCGTTCCAGTTGCATCAATACGAGCACTTGCCATAGCAAGTCCAATCGGTGCAGTAAACTTGAGTGATTTGAGTTGACGTGCAACTGTTTTATCCTCTGCATCAAATCCTTCAGGACATCCACCTGAAAGCAATGTTGCCATGTTTTCATCCGCATAGAATTTCTTTGCAAACTGTACAACAGGGCTGCTTCCATTTGATGGAGTGCCTGGGTATTTGTTCGTTGGTTTTCCTGTTGAATGAATCGAATGAATGGTTGCGTTAACATCATTCACATCGACCAAATGCGTGACAAGTCCCACATCTGTTGCAGTTTGTGCATTCATGAAGTTCCCCGCAAGCACAGCCCATCGGCCAATTTCCCTTCCAGCAATACGAGCAGGACGTTGCGTTCCACCGAGTGCTGGATAAATACCGATGCTCGTTTCTGGGAATCTGAATTGAGTTCTTCTTGTACCAATTCGGAAATCACAAGCGAGTGCGAGTTCAAGACCTCCACCAAGAGCCAATCCAGTGGTGAGTGCAACCGTTGTTTTGCCTGAATCTTCCAACGCTGACAACAAGGCGTGCCCATTCTCAGTAAAGACTTCAATATCTGGGATTGAATCAGAGCGGATTTTGTCGACAAAGAATTTGACATCTGCTCCAGCAACAAAGGCTTTTCCTGCACCATCAAGAACAATCGTTGACACTGCCTCGTTTGCATTCGCAGTTTGAACTGCTTGTGTTAATTGTTCAACGACGACTTCATTGAGAGCATTCATGGCTTCTGGACGATTGATGGTAATGGTTGCAATTCCGCCTTCTGTGTGAAGATCAACATACGAAAAATCCCAGTTGGATGTTTGTTGTTCAAAGAATTCTGGAAGATTCCATGTCTCTCCAGTAAGTTGTTGATATGCTGAAGCCATACGATATGCTTCTGCAACACCGAGACGGTTCATCAGTTCAAATGGACCTTTCGCCCATCGTAGACCAACCTTAGCGCCTCTGTCCACATCTTCCATTGAACAAATGTCCTCATCAACGATTTGTGCAGCGACGCCAAATACGACGCCAAGAAGTCGTTCTGAAACCATGGTATACTGTTCCTCGTCGAAAGAGTCGTCGTCTTCAATTGGCCACATAGCATTATTTTCTACAAGATCTCTTAGATTCTGTGCACCAACATATCGAGGTGTGTTCAGTTGTTCAGCGAGATAATCTGTCGAGTGGAGAGCGATCGGAGGACCTGTCAAATTCATCAATCCGAATGGACCTAATCCGATTCGGAATGCCTTGCGAGAAATAGCATCAATCTGTGCAGCGTTCGCAATTCCTTCCTCCAGAAGAAGGCATGCTTCATTGAGCCAAGGGACGAAGAAACGATTGACAACAAAGCCTGGTCTGTCCTTGCAAACAATGACAACTTTTCCAAGTGTTCGGCAATATTGAACGGTTCTGTCAAGAGTTTCTTTGGATGTCGTTTCAGCAGGAATGACTTCGATAAGTCTGTTCTTTGCAGGATGATAAAAGAAATGCAGACCAACAAATCGGTCTGGTCGACCAGTTGCTTCAGCTAGTGCATTGACGGATAGAGACGAGGTATTGGATGCAAGAATGGTGTCTTCACCACAAACCTCGTCCAATGTCGAAAAGACGGCTGTTTTGATATCAAAATCTTCGAAGACTGCTTCGATAACAAGGTCTGTGTCAACTGCTGTATTTTCTACTCCAATAACACCAGTAATACGATTTAATGTTGCATCGACTTCTGCCTGTGAAAAGATACGACGTTCGATAGCTTCTGAGAGGAAATTCTCGATAATCGAACGCCCACGTGCAACGTATTGTTCCTCTCTGTCCACCATTTGAACATTGAATGCTTCTTGTGCACTTTTCTGGGCGATTCCCGAACCCATGTTCCCCGCTCCGACAATTGCAACGTTTTCAACAGCCTTCATGGATTGGGCGAGCAGCAAACCGTTCATGAATCATACGCTCTTGCGTTTTGTTCAATGTAGGGGAAGAA
>JBMZTB010000027.1:0-21048 GCA_049623485.1 Candidatus Poseidoniaceae archaeon | reverse complement strand
ACATGGTCCCTTCAGCAAGCCGATCTTCAAGAGTTGGAGCTTCGATGTGTTCCATAACAAGGATATGTTGGTTCGAAAGTTCAGGCCAAACACGAGGAAAAGCGAGGAGCGGCATTGGGAATTGGTGTTCAACTTCCTTCGCTTTTTGTTGGAGAAGTTCTGCCCCCTCGATTTCGTTTCTCAGATCAAGTTCTTTCAATGTGTAATCCTCAACGTGTTGAAGAAGACCGACTGGATTGCCCACCTTTCTCAATCGTGGATTCAAGAAAAGGCCAATTCGGAGCCATCGCTTCATTCTTATGACATCTTTACGGAAGGATTTCTCAAAGTCTGCCTTGATAATTTTGACCACAACATTGGTGCCATCTTTCAGGACTCCTTTGTGAACTTGTCCAATACTGGCAGCTGCAAATGGTTCTTCATCAAAAGAGGAGAATGCATCAAGGAATCCTTCCGGTGCTCGGTCCTGGATCAGTTTCATGGAATCCTCGCGCGGGATTGAATTTGCGCGTTGATACAACGACTGGAGTTGTTTGCACTTTTCTTCTGAAAGAAGGTCGGGGCGAAGAGCAAAGATTTGAGTGAGTTTTACTGCCAGCAACCCCATGTTCTGGATTTTGTCCAAATCAGCAGGCCCTTTTTTAGTGATCATGCGGATAAAACGGGCAAAGGTGACGAGTCGCATAGTTAGAAAATCCCCCTTTAGTTTATCAATCGGCGTTTTTCTTCAAAAGAACTTTGATTGGATTTGCGAACATTGCGGGCGTTGATTCAACCCATTCTTGATAGCCTTCTCTGTCTTTCAAATCCACTTCAGACATTGCAACTCCGCTGACATATCTCAACAGAAGAGTAAGAATCAATGGTCCAATCAATGCCCAAGATGAACCAATGCCTCCAACGACGACAGCAAACCCACCAATAGACCACCATATGATGGCTTCACCAAGATGGTTTGGATGCCGAGTAATCGAGAAAATCCCGTCGGTTTTGAGTTGTCCAGAGCCACTGTTCTTTTTGAACTCCCGAAGCTCAATATCACCTCTATGCTCGATGATCATCCCGATGCAATATGTTGCAAAAAGTAAAGCCGTTCCGATGATTTGATTCGTCGTTAATGAACTGTCGATGTTGGCTTCAGATATCAGCGATAGGATTGGAAGCGCAACGAGAACCAGTAAAATTCCCTGTAAAAGGAACACCTGTAGGAAACTGATCCACCACCAATTCTTTCCTGCAGATTTCATCATGCGAACATATCGTGGGTCTTCTCCTCGATTCTTTGTACGTTGGTGAAGCACGATTGCTAAGCGCAATCCCCATACGCTCACAGCGGACAAGGTCAGTATGGTAACTGCGTTAAAGGAGCCTAATTGGATTGCTCGAGACCATGCGATTATGACAAAACCAAGACCCCACAAGACATCCATGATGCTTACTTTGCCACTTGATACGGTTCGAAGCCATGCAAGTGTGATGTATGCGAAGATGACAACACATGTGACTGCGTTGACATTCAAAGTAATCACGCTGTAGATTCTGCAGGTTGTTCTTCGTTGTTCATGATGATGTGGTAGCGCCACAAGTCATCAGATTCTCCGGTCCCATCGAAGCGACGAACTGTAACTTGCCCATCACGTGGGAAACGAGTCATGAGTGCGCCTTCGATGATTCCGTCATCGAGTTCCCACATAGGTAAGACGTCGGGATCATCGCTTGGCGGATGGTCGAGTCCGACTTGAACGTGGAACACTGGGTCAATGCCGTATTCGAGACGACCAAGCCCTGCAAATTCCCACCAATCCATCATTTCATCAAGGAATTCAACATGATTTTCAATGGAACGGAGAGAGAACGCAAGCTCGTGTCCTACTCTGTTTCCAACTTGTCGAAGCATTCGTGAAAGGTCTATACCGAGAATCTTCAGGTTTGAAAGACGTCCTTTTGTTAGTTCCTTACGTGCTTGGTTGACTTCTTTTCCAGCAGCCATGAATGCCTCAGGGTCAAAGGGAGTGTCATGTTCTGGAAGATCATTTACTCCAAGGGCTCCTACGAGAGAATCAAGGAAGGAACCTTCTCCGATTGTTAATCGAAGAGGGTCGTGAATTCGGCCTTTAGAAAATCGTGCTTCCGCAGTTGCGAATTGTACAGCATCTTCCCAAATGGTATCGATGAGGTTTTCTTGTGCCTTTGCGAACGGTTGGCTTTCGATAACGAGTGCAGCGTCTTCCTTTCCGCGACCCACAGGATTTTCTTCAATGTTCAAAAATTGAACAACATGTGTACAGTCTTGGAGGAATCCTTGTGAATCCAGATCATCTGAGTGCTTAATTTCAATCGAGTCATGGAGTTTGTCAAAGAACCTAGTTGTTCGTCGATCAAGTTGAGCGATCACCTGAACGACAACTCCTTTTTGCGCTGCAGTGTTGATCGATTCAAGTGCTTCGCTTCGACACAAGTGCAGGATTCCGTAGCGGCCGAGAAGAAGGACAAGTCGTTCTTCTGCTTCATCGGCCATCTTTTCCAGACGCTTGTAGATGTGACTTCGTTCTTTTAATACGGCGAATCTAGGCTCGTCTCTTTGACGACGATTTGCCTCATATGAAGCATTATTTTCCGTAATGCCTTTGGCGACTTCATCAAAACCTTCTTGCAGATTATCAAGTTGTCTTCGACGCATTTCGATAATGTGCTGAAGTGCTTCATCGACGCGTAGGCTTGAGAACAGCATTGGTCTGTCAGCAGTTGCTGTAACGATGCCCATTTCTTGCAATCTCGAAAGGCTGTTGTAGGCATCCAAGCGTGTTGTCTGCAATTCCTTTGCCAACTCGCTCGCTCTCATGTTTGGGTTGTTACCAAGAACCATGATCGAACGGACTTCGCGCTCAGTGAGCCCAGCTTCGTTGAGAAGTTGTTCCCACATCAAGAATCTCCTCCAGTAACAGGAGAGAGGTGCTTGAGAATTCGAGCAACGTGTCGGCGAGGACGGAAGAGCCAATCGTAGACATGTCGAATACGATTGTCGGGTCCTATCAAGAAACTTGACTTTGCAGGAAACATTCCAAGATGGACTGGTACAAGGAACTGATTTGCTACAGCCCTGTCCTGGTCCGATAGAAGTGGGAAAGGTAATCCTCCCAAACCTTTCTTGAATTTCGAGTGAGAGTCGACTGTACCTTCTCCAATTCCGACGACCTTACAACCGGCTGATGCGAACAAATCGTGTTGTTCTTTGAATGTCAGGCAGCCACGCTTGCAAGTTGGCGATCCATCCTTGGCGTAGAAGAAAAGAATTCTCCATTCACCGTTGAGACTTCGACTATCGAATTCATTGCCCTCATCGTCCATCAATAGGAATTCTGGGGCGATTTCCCCGATTAAATCTTTGCTCACTTTCTTTGCCTCATGTTGTGTGACTCTGTCCGCTGTCAAAATAACTTCCGCCATATGTATCACTCCACTATTGAGAGAATGTGCCCCATTCTTCGTGCTTTAGTTCGAAGATATCCTTTGTTTTCGCTGCAAATACCAGCTTTATGTTCGACCCTTTGAAGAACCGTAATGTCATGTTGTTCTAATTGAGCAACCTTGTCAGGATTGTTGGTCATGAGACGGATCGTACCGAACCCAATGTCCTTGAGTATACTCGCTGCGATTGTGTAGTCTCTCCCATCTGCGGGTAGGTTCAACGCAAGATTCGCATCGAGGGTGTCGAGTCCTCTGTCTTGGAGATTGTAAGCTTGCATCTTTGCAAACAAGCCGATGCCTCTTCCTTCCTGGCGAAGATAGAGGACAATGCCTCTTCCTTCTTCTTGGATCGTTTTCAATGCTCTCTGAAGTTGGGGGCCGCAGTCGCAACGAAGGCTTCCAAGAGCATCGCCAGTCAGGCATTCTGAGTGCACGCGGACAAGAGGTGGTTCTTGGCTGTCCATATTTCCGAGATAAATTGCTGCGTGTTCGGAACCGTCTCTCGGATCTATGTAAGAGCGAATTCTGAAGTCGCCGTATTTTGTCGGAAGTTTAGCATCTGCTGGAACTGCCGTGTATTGTTCAATTTCATTGTTGGACATAAACCTAAGATTGGCGTTTCAGGTATAAAGGACTGTTCTCAACCAAGTTAGGGTTGTGGGTTTTCAATAAACGGTTCTTCATATACTGTGTGTTCTACCTTCTTATGTGATTCGGATGGGATTTGACGTTGGAGTGGCTGCTGCTGTAGTCCGAGACAATCACGTCCTTCTCGTCCAGGAAGCCCGAGGCCCCTACAAGGGTCGTTGGGGACTTCCAAAGGGGTACGTCGACCAAAATGAATCCATTGAAAACGCAGTCCTTAGAGAACTCAAAGAGGAGACAGGTTTGGACGGTATTGTCGAAGGATTCATTGGATTTCGCTCAACGAAAACCTCTGAAAACGTCGGTTTGTTCCTATGTTACTCAGTTTCAGTCGAAAGCGGAAACTTGTTAATCCAAGAAGAAGAAATTCAACAAGCGAAATATGTATCCAAAGATATCTTTTCACAACTTGAATGGATTTCTCCAACTCTTCGATCCTTCGCAGAAGTTGCAGTTTCTGGTCAAAAACTCCCTATAGTCGACCTTTCTGAAGAATCTCAACGACCTTATCACGTCGTATTTAGCGATGCAAGAACCTCACTAACCAAGGAGGTGGATGCATGATAGACGTTGAACGGATTGTAGCGAATTCAATTCCTCTCAACCGGGAAGGCTCTCACGTTGTCTATTGGATGACAAGTGCACGTCGTTCTCGTTGGAACTATGGACTCGATCATGCAATCGATTTAGCAAATGAGGCTAATGTACCGTTAATTGTAGTCGAATCTCTTGCACTTGGACACAGATGGGCCAACGATAGAATCCATACGTTCGTTCTACAAGGAATGATTGACAATCGAAAATTATTCGAGTCTGCCCCTCTCACATACATCCCTTATGTTGAGACAAAGCATGGACAAGCTGCCGGACTTTTGCGTGCTTTTTCCAAAGGAGCAGTTGCGATGGTGATCGATGACTATCCTACTTACATGCCCCGAGATGTTGCAAACAGAGCCATGGAAACAGGGGAGTGTTGTGTGATTGCAGTTGACAGCAATGGCATCATTCCTTTACGAACTCCTCAACGCTCCTTCACAACAGCGTACTCATTCCGAAGATACCTTCACAAAAATATTCTCGGTTTCTTGGCCAGACCTCCAATGGCAGAGCCTCTAAAAGCACTGAATGATTTGCCAGATGGCAAAGCTATTGCAGAAGAAATATTTGCAAAAGCAGAAGTTCCAATCACACCTTACGAATTTATCTGGAGAGTTGCTGAAGCATCACGAGAAGGAAGAGATGCCCTATCGTATCTCGACATTGACCACGAAGTTTCTCCGATTGATTCAATGACAGGTGGCTCTGTAAAGGCTCGAACAGAATTAAGTAAATTCATCGAACTACGTCTGGATCATTACCACGTCGATAGAAACCATCCAGAACGTCACGGGAGCAGTGGGCTGTCCCCTTGGTTGCATTTTGGACACATCTCTTCATTCGAAATAGTGGATGCAGTATTGAAACATCAAAAGTGGAATCCGATGAAAGTCACCCCTCCTCACAATGGACGCCGAGAAGGCTGGTGGGGGGCGAACGAAGGAGCAGAAGCATTCCTTGACCAGGTCATCACATGGAGAGAATTAGGTTTCATTTATTGTCATCAAACCCCTAATCACGCCAAATATGAAACCCTACCTGATTGGGCCAAACAAACACTGAACGAACACTCAGAAGACGAACGGCCGTATCTGTACACCTTCGAAGAACTCGAGAATGCACAGACACATGACCCTCTCTGGAATGCAGCTCAAATGCAACTTCGAACTGAAGGATTCATTCACAATTATCTGAGAATGCTATGGGGTAAGAAAGTGCTAGAATGGTCCTCTGATCCAAAGACTGCATGCGAATGGTTGATTCGACTGAATGACAGATGGGCGCTCGACGGGAGAGATCCAAACTCTTACACAGGAATCTTCTGGATATTCGGTCGATTCGACCGTGGATGGTTTGAAAGAGCCGTTTTTGGAAAAATCCGTTACATGACTTCAGCATCCACTCAACGTAAGTTCAAAACTGAGGATTATATACGAAAGTACGCTGATTCTTAACAGAGTTGATACGATTGCCAATTTTTGAACACTCCGCCAATTTTCCATTTTCGAGAGAAGACGTTTGGGCGTGGCACGCTCGCCCAGGTGCGATCCGCCGCATCATGCCAGGATGGGAAGGCATTCGGCCAATCGAAGTAGGCGGAATTCAAAACGGTGCTAAAACATCATTCAAAATCTCAATCGGGCCCATTCCACAGCGCTGGGTTGCCGAACACCACAGTTACATCGAAGGAGAGCAATTCTGCGACAATATGGTCAAAGGACCGTTTGGACGTTGGGATCATGCTCACAAATTTCTTGCTGTCAGTGATAACGAAATGACGATTCATGACCACGTTGATTGGAAGTTACCGTTTCATTTTTTCAGCAGAATAGGTGCTCCGATCATGGTCATGCCCCGTCTTAGGCAGATGTTCAAGCATCGAACACGGAGAATAAATGCTGACATGAATCGACAAGCTAAGTTCAAAGATATGCCCCGAAAGAGAATCCTCATAAGCGGCTCGACTGGATTAATCGGAACTCAACTCTCAGCATTTTTAGAAACTGATGGGCATGATGTGCATCGATTATTGCGTAAAACGACAGCTCTCCATCCTGATTCAGACAAAGATAAGGTTGTACGATGGGACGACCAAACTGGACAAGTTCTCGAAGGTTCCATGGAGAACTTCGATGTCATCATTCACTTAGCAGGAGCTGGAATAGGCGACAAACGTTGGAGCAAAAAACGAAAACAACTTATCGTAAACAGTCGAACAATTCCAACAAAGAATCTTGCTGAGAATATTGCTGGTCTATCATCACCTCCTTCTGTTTTCATGAGCGCATCTGCTATCGGTTACTACGATAACAGGGGTGATGAGGATTTAGATGAAACAAGCTCTGTTGGTTCAGGATTCTTGGCTGAAACCTGTCAGCAATGGGAACAATCCACGGAGCCTGCACGTTCTGCAGGTATCCGGACAGTTATCTTACGAACAGGCCTTGTCACCACAGCTGCTGGAGGTATGCTCCAAAAATTACTCCTTCCCGCAAAGATGGGTGGGATGGGGCCAGTAGGTGGAGGTCGCCAATGGCAATCATGGATTTCCTTCGACGACCAGATCTATTCTATTCATCATTTGATGAACCAAGATGATTCTGAAGGTGTCTACAATTTGACAGCACCAAATCCAGTCACTCAGAAAGTTTATGCAAAAACATTAGGTCGAGTTTTGAAGAGACCAGCCTTCGCTCCAATTCCTGGATTCATGATGAAACTCCTATTTGGAAAAATGGGCAAAGGATTGATTTTGGATGGGCAGAAAGTCCATCCAAAGCGATTGATAGAATCAGGGTACGAATTTGAACATTCGGACCTTGAATCGGCTCTAAGAGATACATTAGGCCGATTTAACTAGTCGTCGCTTTATTCATAACCGAATTCGAACTTGGCGTAACATGCTCGGGCGTTGCATAGGGGTCGGCCTCTTCGCCCTGCTGTTGGTTTCGATGCTTCCTGCAGTGAACGCTGACGATACCCAGCAATCCTCAAATCTCCTAACCGATGGTGTTTCATCGAATGGTTATGTTTGCGATCCAGATGGTTGTTCCACAAATGACGGAACGGACTGGTGGCGAATTTATGCATACCAAGGTGACATCGTGAGTATCGCTTTCTCAGGTTCTATGAACAATGCCGCATGGTGGTGTCCCGGCGACGGATGGGAAGCGGACTATTCCATGCATGATGAGACGGGTTCTCAAGTTGCAAGTATGGCAAAAGATGACAACAATCCCTCGGGAACGCTCTCAAAAACAATGCCGCAAGCAGGAAATGTCTACGTGAAAATTAAGGCGAAAAACTCCTGGTGCAATGATGGTCTCGATTACACACTCCTTGCGTCCATCGATAAAACCGCTCGAGACACTGATGAGGATGGTTTTGTTGATGCTGAAGATGATTGTGACTTGATTGTTGGCTCATCGACAAATGATCGAAAAGGATGTATCGACAGTGATAGCGATGGATGGTCCGACACAGATTCGGGATGGGATGTTCAAAACGGAGCAGATGCTTTCGAAAATGATGGAACTCAATGGAGAGACCGAGATTTTGATGGCTATGGAGACAATATTCTTGGCAATCAACCAGATCACTGCCCTGACAATCGCGGCTATTCTACAAGTGATCGTTTTGGTTGCATCGATTCTGATGGTGATGGATATTCTGATGCAGATCCTGGCGGCCTAGACGGCCTCGAGCCTTGGTATGCACACCCTGATGGTTCAGCAGATTCTTTCCCGTACGAATCCTCTCAATGGAGAGACACTGATGGAGATGGTTTCGGAGACAATTGGGATGATCCTATGTGGAACGAAACTCATATCGCATGGGGTATTGGAGAATGGTTGCCTTTGGCGGAACAACCCGATGCTTGCCCATTTGTTGTCGGACTTTCCTATGCAGACAGATATGGCTGTCCTGATGCAGATGGTGATGCTTGGTCTGACCCTAGTGAAAATTGGACCACGAGCGAAGGTGCAGATGCATTCCCTGCTGAGCCAACGCAGTGGCGAGATCGCGATTTCGATGGCTATGGAGACAATCAAACGATTGGGGCGAACCTCATCGATGATTTCCCTGATAATCCTACACAATTCCGAGATACTGATTTCGATGGTTGGGGCGATAACCAAACCTATGGAGCCACGCAAATCGATGATTTCCCTATGATCCCAAGCCAATATCGTGATACAGACGGTGATGGTTTTGGCGATAATCTGAGTGGATTTGAAGGAGATGTTTGTATGAATTCAGATGCTGAAGAAGTTGAAAGCGGCTGGATATCACGATTCGACCGTCTTGGGTGCAGAGATGTTGATTCAGATGGATACTCCGACCCGACTGATGATTGGATACCTCATCCTGAAGGATTTGCAGATGCATTCCCAAATGATCCATCTCAATGGTATGATACAGATGGGGATGGATTTGGGGACAATCTGGAATGGTTCGATGGACAAGCATGGCGTTTAGCCTTCCGTGGAGATGGTTGTAGAACAACCTCAGGACTTTCGACATTCGATCGATGGGGCTGTCCAGATACAGATGAAGACGGTTGGTCGAATCCTACGTCCTATTGGCTAGCAAGTCCAGGAGGAATGGCAGACGCATGGCCTGAGGATCCTACTCAATGGCATGACTCCGATGGGGATGGTCGAGGTGACAATCCATCAGGTACGACTGCTGACGTTTGTCCTGCCCATCCAGGAACTTCGGTGGGGCCAAGTTCAGGTGGAGATCGCTGGGGCTGTCCAGATACTGATGGCGATGGCTGGTCTAATCTAGGTGATGCGTTTATCCATGAACCTACTCAATGGCGAGATACTGATGGCGATGGATTTGGTGACCAAGAAGATGGAAATGAAGCAGATGCTTGTCCAACAATACGAGGAACATCAATTCTAGATCGTCTCGGTTGTAGAGATACGGATGGCGATGGTTGGTCCGATCCTACAGATGGTTGGGAGGCTCATCCATTTGGGCCTGCAGATTCATTCCCAACTGAAGCACTTCAATGGCGCGATACCGATGCTGATGGATTTGGTGATGTGCCTCTTGGTGCAATGCGAGATGACTGCCCAGAAACCTTCGGGACGTCGACACGTGATGTACAAGGATGTGAGGATTCAAACAATGATGGCTGGTCAAATGAATATGGTGAATGGAATGCAGCTCTGGCCATCATGGGTGAAGATCCAGCAGCATCTTGGATGACCTATCTCATCATTGGAATCGCATTCATTATTGGAGCTTCAGCAGCACTTGTAACACGTACACTCAGGGTTGAGGAGAAAACCCTTGATGAAGAATTCCTCTTAACAAACGATGCGATGATGTCGTTAGAGCCTTCTGTGGATGCGTTACCTGAATTGGCTATACCGCTCCCTCCAGCACCAGGAGGTGAAGAATCTGCGTAATTGTGTGCTAATGCTTTTCATCCTGGTTAGTGCTTCCTTGACAGCCTTGCCGATATCTGCTGAAGGCGAATTAACCGAACTCTCTGAAGCAGGAATCACACTTGTTGCATTACGAAATGACACACTTGATCTGAATCAAGATGGAGATATCGATGCAGTCCGTGTTGTTGTGATATTGAATTCGACCACTCCTTCGACCTTTATCGAGTTGCGTCTAATCGCCTCCCATGACGACCGGGAGGTTGTCGAGAAAACAACGATGGAAATATCCGGTCAATCGAATGCAAGTCTGACCTATGACGCTTGGTCAAGCGGCAAGCATGAACTTGAATTGGCGTTCTTCGACATGAATGGGGTGCGCATTACAAGCATCGGCTTACCAACATATGACATGGTGCCTTCTTTGCAAACACCGATGTTAGCGCTCGAATTATTCGGGTCCGATACCCTTGAAACAGGTTCGTCCTGTGAAGTAAGCCGAACGTTTGCTGATGAAACAGGCCCTCGCTATGGTGCACTAGGAACTCAAACATTCATCGGTGCTCCATTCACTGTTCTTGATAACGCCACAAACATCGATTGTTCAAATTGGCCAGCAGGTCAATATTCGCTTAAGGAAACTTATCGTAATGAACTGGGTCAGACAGCTGAATCATGGCTCAATCTGTCCATTCAGAACCGCCCTGCGCCAGAATTTGAATTGCTTCTAACTGGTGATCAAATGGCAACAGACCGCCCATGTCTCGTTGCTTTACAAGGGCTTAATGTCAATGAGGATTTTAGCAATTATGAAAAATCTTGGGAAGTTTCAACACTCAAAGGCTCTCTATCTAACACTTCTGTTTTTGATTGTTCAAGTTTGCCAGCAGGAGTCCACCTTATCGTTCTCAAAGTAACCAATTTAGAGAATATCGTGAGTACTGAGGCTGTTAATCTTGTACGTCTTCCGGCTGTTGATCTTTCCGCAGAAGAGCAAGAAGCTCTTCCAAGTCGGTCCTATGGTGCTGATACAAGTACAGAAGCAGTAGGATGGTACACTATGGCTGCTTTGGGACTTATTGTGGCTATTGTTGTCTTCGTCCTCCTCGTTCGAATCAAAGAAAATGACGAGTTACTCGCATTACCTGAACTAGGCCCTCCTCCCCAAATTTTAGCTGATGGAACGCCCGATTCGGAAGGCCTCCCAACCATGAAAGATGATGAAGGGCAATTGTGGCGTAAGCATCCAGATGGCTCTCTTGATTGGTGGGATCCTTCATTCAATATTTGGCAACGTTGGTGATTTCATGCAAGATTGGTTACTGATCACTCTTATCGTTCTCGCAGGAGCCATTGGGTTAATGTCTCTTCACGGATTGTGGCTTTGGTGGACGCGTGTACGACCAAAACAACCACGATTGAATGCCGATTGGCAATCTGATTGTGAGTTCATTTCATCTGCGGAATTTAATGATTCGATGATCACGTTCAGAAATGTAAGAGATTTTCATTGGAGAACGACACGAGACCGTGATGAACGTTGGGTAGATGAAGTGAAAGTAGATTCTGAAAAGGTCAAACACATATGGTTCGTAGTTGACCAATTCCATTCCTTCAAGGGTATGTCACATACCTATCTTACATTTGAGTTCGAGGATGGAACATGTCTATCTTTTTCCTTTGAAGCACGTCGAGTGAAAGGCAAAAAATATCATCCTTGGACAGGACTTTGGCGTTCTTATGAATTGTATCTCCTCCTAGGATTTGAACGAGACGTGACTCAGTTAAGGACTCACGGAAGAGGCAATATTGTCCACATGTATCGAGTAGTAACACCTCCAGATAAAGAACGACAAATGATTGTTCAAATGTCACATCGTCTCAATCAATTAACTCAGCGACCTGAGTTTTACCACACGTTGTTCAAAACCTGCAATACCTCCATTGTTCGAGCGGTTAACACAGTTACGCCCGGCAGGATTCCGTTTTTGTGGAGGAATTTTCTACCAGGGTATACGCCCAAGGCAGCACTGAAACTTGGTTTGATTGAGGACTGGGGTGGCTTGGAAATGACTCGAGAAAAGGCTCGTGTCGATCAACGTTCACAGGATTGGGATGGAGTAGAAGAATACAGCGAAATGCTGAGGAAGCACCTTCCTCCATCAAACTCTGAGTAAGAGTAAGAGATCTCCTTTTTGGCAAGAGATAGAAATTTCTTCCCCAAGAGCTTCATTGTGTATCCCTCTTGTTCCTGATGTTAGTCGCTGATTTTCAAGTGGGTATTTACAACCATGCAATGTTACTCCGAGAACGTCACCAAACGGGATAAGGCTAACGTTTCTTCCTCTCGTAGTTTGATACTTGTGAGGCGTATTGCTTACTCGTGTTACCATCCAATCCTCGATGTGAAGATGGGCTTCACTCTGGCATTCAAAAAGTGCAGAAAAAGCAGCAAGTTGATGGTCCAATCTTCCTCCATCTATGCCAATGACATCGATATGTTTCCCTGGATGATATTGATTCGTCCATCTAAGTCCTTTCGAAATATCGCTTGTATCTTGGTCTGAATCGTAGATAATCTGAACTCCATTGGATTGAAATTCATGAAGTTGTTCTGAGGTTAGGCTATCCATGTCTCCAATGATGATGTCTGGTAGAATCTGATATTTCAGTAACGTCAATGCTGCTCCATCAAGCGCAAGAATAAGGGCAGATGAATCGACAAAACGATCTAAGACAGACTGAGAAGGGGTATTGCCGTTTCCAACAATGAGAATGCCTGTCATAAAACTTCCATTTCCTCCTAGTTCTTGACCTGATTGGTAAGCAGAATTAACCGTCTCGAAGAATCAACCTCGGACAATGGTTTAGAACGTTGACCATTCTAAGAAATTCATGCGCAGGGGGCCGACGTCTGGGAAAGGAGTCCTTGCAAGCGTTTTGACCATCCTCATGATGGTTCAACTTTTTGCTCCGTTGGGCGGGGAATTCAATTCACAATCGGCGACTTTAGAAGACTCAGTGATGCCTTTAGAGACGCTCCCTAGCTCGCTATCTTTTGGACATGATTTGGCTGGACAAAGCATTGATCTTGAAGGAATGTCAAATCTTGCCGTTCGTCAGGATTCATCAATTGATAGTTGGATTACAGAGAATTTGCACAATAATGCCTCAACAAATCTCAGCCAACCAGATATACATCTCTCCGAAGATGGAACGGTATACCTTTGTTGGATGGACTCAACAGGCGCAGTATTCATGGGCCAAAGGAATTCAACTGGAGAATTTACCAGTTCTCTGATTGATACTGTATCAACTTCATCAGGTCTTATTGGGTGTTCCATTGCAGTAGATGAATCAGATCGCCCTCGTGCAGTATACGCTGATGGGAATGACTTGAAAATGGCTCGAATAGCGTTTAAGGGACAAATCTATACCGTGTCTGATATTTGGTTGAAAAGAACAATTGTCGAGGATATTGAACCGCATTCGATCGAGTTAGCTCTTACTCCAGAAGGACAAGAATTTGCAGTAGTGCGCAATGCAACAGGTGTCCTTTGGCAAGTGAATAACAGCGGAATGCGTTGGTATCATAGTATTCTTGATTCTGGTCCTGTCGGTCCTGAACTTGAACTTAAGATCGATTCAACGGGAGTTGTCAACATTGCATACACGCGGTCTCAAGAAGCAGTTCGCTTGCAAATTGACGGGTTTGAGATCACAACTCAAATCTTAGCAAGGGGTCCTGATGTACACTCAGCACTTGGCCTTGACCTTGATGGAAATGACCTGGCCCAAGTTGCAACTACCACCTTTTCAAACGGAGTGACTGAACTTTCCATCTTCAAGAGTCTTGAAGATCAATCGACAGGACGTATTTCAACAACACCTGAATCAGTTTACGAACTCTATCCGGATGTTGAAGAGGGAACCATTCTTTCCGCTGATATAAATGGAGATGGATTCGATGATATCATCATGGCTCAACCAACTGCCTCAAGCAATGGGCTTACTTCAAACGGCCGTGTTGTAACTGTCTTTGGAAGTACAACAGGCTTGGATGCAGCTAATGCTCATGTCCAAGCGGGTTCCCAGAGTGCCGAACATTTTGGCAGCGATATTGCCGTTGGAGACTTCAGAGCAAATGGAACCTCGCAACTTGTTATTGGATCCTCTGGTTATGACAACACAAGTCGTCTTGGGGAATCAAACCATGGCCGAATTGCAATGTATGAATGGAATACAGAATCACAAATCGGTTACGATTTAATCTGGAATGCTTCTGCAGATGATGAAGAAATGCTTGGAGCATCTCTTTCTGTCATCGACAGTATGTATGGCAATTCACATTCCGATCTTGTTGCACTTCAATCGAATTGGACTGATGAAGCAGAATCCAGCGGAAGGCTTTCTGTTTTCGCTGGAACTCCGTCAGGATTTGTTTGGGAATTCAACATAACAGAATCAACGGATGGGCCTTTTTTCGGTCAATCAATGTCAAGTGGCGGGGATTTGAATGGTGATGGATACGGAGATTTAGTAGTCTCGAACACCGGTTCGGAATCTTCTCCTACAGGTTATTCAGCAATTGAAGTGTTTTACGGCTCATCTTCAGGATTCTCTTCTACACCAGACAAAGAGATTCAATTGTTAGCTCAAGGACGAATGTTTGGTACAGTCGTCGAAATCATTGATGACATCAACAATGACGGAATGGATGAATTGATTCTTCAGGAATTAGCCCCGCTTAATAGACCTCTCTTGTCTGCGAATGTGCACCTTTTCTATGGGGCTCCTATCGAAAATTTCTCATCGGCTGCAAATTGGACTGGTGAAGGAAGTATGAACCAACGATTTGGATGGATGTTTGAAAGTGTTGGAGATATTAATGATGATGGATATATGGATACGATGATTGGTTCAAGTTCTGGTTATACTCCAGCTGGTTTACTTGAATTGTATCTCGGTTCCGCAAATGGCTTCCAAAGCTCACCCGAGGTTATTCAAACTGGAATCCAACCACAACATCTTGGTTTCATGACCGTTGGTAATTTTGATTCAAATGCAGACGGGACAATCGAATTGCTTTACACTGTGAGAAATCAAAGCAGAGGTACAAACTACGGAGTCGATGTTGTCGTTGTTTCCAAACAAGATTTCGATACAAGCACATTCTCTTTCGATGGAGAGATGAGTCAATTGCGTCTCGCAACTTCCGATCGTGGAGAAACAGCAATGGTCTTTGCACTTGATAATAATCAAGCCAATGGACAACAGTCACTCATTCATCTTGAACACGTGGGAGACGGTTCTCCAGGTGGTTCTTGGATTTCAGAAGCGATGCTGGAGTCACACATATCCAGTATCCAATTTGAATCTTCAGCATCAGGAAAACCGTATCTGGTGTACTATGATACTGGGTTGGAAGGCGACATCGTAAATTCACAGACAACCAATCTCTCTGGATTTACATTTAGAACCTCAACTGCTTGGACTGCTCTTCATCAAGACATACGAACATTGAGTGAGTTTGGAACCAATCCTGCCTCTGCCGTCGATGCAAATGGTGATCTTCACGTGGTTTATTCTCACAAAACGATTCAGAAATTGTACTACAGTACTGAGGACTCTACAAAGCCAGATGGATGGTCTGGCGACGAACTTGGAACTGCAAATCTCACAACCTCTCCATCGCTATGGTTTGAAGGTTCAGACATGCATATCATCACAAGGGATTCAGAACTTGACCGAATTCAACACATCGTCAAAACATCATCAGGATTCCAAACATCGACAGTTGTTGAATCTGGCTTGGCAGTAGGACGGGAAGCAGTAGTTACACAACTCTGGAATGGCACCTCTATGCTTGCCACTACAGTCAACAACAGCGATGTATTTGAATTGCAAGTTCTCAATATAGAGGCGGGTTCATTCGAAACACTGGTTGATTTCACAGACGGAGATTCCAAAATTTCGATGTGTTCTGCTCCGGATGGAGACCTCATTGTTGCTTCAATAGATTCCAACCATTTCTTCCAGGTTCACGAACGAAACAATTCTTCCATGGAATGGAGAAATGTTACTCAATCCGAAATTGGTTCAGGAGATCTTACTCAACTCACTGGTTCTCCGGCTCTTTCATGCACAAGTCATGGCAATTCTTTGTATCTAGCAGTAAGAGGACTCGACCACCCGCTCTATGAGCGTCAATCAATACTAGATGGTGGTAATCATCTATGGACGTATTCAGTTGACAACCAAATGAACAATCTCGTAGCTAGTGATAACGGCAGTTGGGACCTTGTCTCAACCGATTCAGGCCTCGTCCTGTTTACTTCTACGCCTACGACTGAAACGCTACGAGTCAACATCATGAATCCAGAAAATGATACACTCTCTACTCTAAATGATGTAATTGGATGGTCATCTCACGAAATGAAGAACGTCTTTACAAACGAAAATTTCTCATCCTTGGTCGATTCAAATGGAACGATTGTTCTCTCCTTTTTCGACACGCTTGATGAGGATGTGGATATGCTCCGTCTTTATCCAGATTCTGATCGAGATATGATTTTCGATTCACTCGATGCTCTTCCGCACACTGGTGATCAATGGGCTGACGCTGATTTAGATGGTTTTGGAGATAATCCAAATGGACCATTGTCCGATGAATGTCCAAGCGAAAATGGGCCTTCTGAATTCTTCACTCAAGGCTGTGTGGATTATGACGGTGATGGCTTTGCAGACAGTTTAGATGCTTGCCCAACTAATTCAGGTCGTTCAATACACGACCGATACGGTTGTCCAGATTATGACGAAGACGGTTGGTCAAACAATGATGGCACATGGATTTATGGCGACCGTTATCAACAAAACTGGAAACAAGTCCAAGACAGTGACGGCGATGGAGTCGGTGATAACTACGGTCCTGACTGTTGTGATGCAATCTTTGGACTTGCAGGGAATATTGAACCAAGCCCTGGAGATAAATTCCCATTCAATCCTCGTCAATACAAAGATTACGATAACGATGGCTATGGTGATAATGAAAGTGATTTGATAACAGGTGATTTTTGCCCATACAACTACGGGACCTCTTACCGAGATCGCAATGGATGTGAAGACAGTGATGGTGATGGAGCGAGCGATCCATCAAACGTCGGCGGAATAAACTGGGATACTGAAGATGGTGCAGACTTGTGGGTTGATGATCCAACGCAATGGGCTGATACTGATGGAGATGGATATGGTGACAATGGAACAATTGGAGCCACAAATCCTGATTTCTTTCCATACAATATTGCTGCAGCCGATGATAATGATTCAGATGGCTATCCTGACCGATGGACATCGTTCTACAATGGTACGAATGCGTTAGGACTCACCCTCGATGGCTGTCCGAACGTCTATGGAACCTCAACAGATCCTCTCCCTGGTTGCCCTGATAGTGATCTTGATGGTTGGGCGAATACAGATGATGACTTCCCTCTTGATCCGACGCAATTCTTGGATTATGATGGAGATGGCTTTGGTGATAATGCCTCGGGCAATAATGCTGATGCTTGTCCATTCCAATATGGGGTGATGGATGGAACTGATGGAAATGGTTGTCCACTTGTCAATACAGATGATCTTGATGGAGACGGTATCTATGATGACATTGATTCTTGTCCAGATACGCCATTGGGCTCAACAGTTGATGCTACAGGTTGTTCAAACAGTCAACTTGATGATGACGACGATGGTGTATCAAATGCGGACGATGTATGTCCTGACACAGCGTCTGGAGCAACAGTTGACACAAATGGATGTAGTTCAGAGCAATTAACTCAGGATACAGACGATGATGGTGTTGTTGACCCAGAAGACCAATGTCCAGATTCCACGGGTACCGATGTCGATGCATTCGGTTGTGACGAATTCCAACGAGATTCAGATGGTGATGGTGTTGTCGATAATGACGATGTCTGCCCTGGAACATTGGCAGGCTATCCTGTTGACTCCGTTGGGTGTTTGGATGAAAGTCAATTAGATCAAGATCTCGATGGAGATGGCTACTCTGGAAACTATACTTACACAATCAACCCAGATACTGGGCTGAAGATCGATCAAGCGGGTGATGCATTCCCGCTTGACGGGACTCAGTGGTTTGACCAAGATGGAGATGGTTTTGGAGATAATCCAAATGGGAATAATTCTGATTTCTGTCCAGAGGAATTCGGAACATCTTATCTTGATTCTCTTGAGATAGGTTGCTTTGACGATGGAGATGGATGGGCAGATAATTGGGGCAGAGACAAGTTCCCTGGTGATGCAACTCAATGGAATGACTCCGATGGAGATGGATACGGAGACAACTGGAATAATCCTGAGTGGAATACTTCTCGAGAATCAGATTGGCCTGGCGAATTCGTTCTCAATGCTCTGGTTCCTGATAAGTGTCCGAATTCACCAACCACAAACGTTGATGAGGACGGTTGTTCCAAGAGTGAGAGAGATACTGACGGAGATGGTGTGAATGATTTACTTGACAACTGTCCTGATGATCCCAAAGGAGACGACGGATATGAAGACGGTTGTCCATTACCTAAACAATCAGGTTCAGATGACGAAACAACTGTCTTTGGTATGTCCGTACCAGTGTTGGGTGGTCTCCTAGGAGGCCTGATTCTTGTTCTCGCCGGAGTTGGATTCCTTTTACGAAGACTTGGAAATCGAGGTTATGATTACGATGATGAGGATGATGACGATTTCTTCGATGATGATGAAGATGATGGCTTTTCATTCACAACGCAACCGAGAGCAGCTCCTGTAACACGTTCACTTCCTTCCTCTGGCCCTCAATCTAAAGGGCCCCCTGGAGCAAAGACTGGGCCATCTCGCGGTCCACCGGGAGCAAAAGGTCCATCACGTGGCCCACCGGGAGCCTCATCAGGTCCTTCCAGAGGACCCCCTGGTGCCAAAGGCCCATCACGTGGGCCTCCTGGAGGCTCTCCGAGTGGTCCAAAACGAACTTCTCAACCAGCCGCAGTTGCGAAGAAATCAGTAGGCTCACCGACTAATGTATCACCGCAAACCGATGATAAACCCCAGAAGAAAGTCCGTAAGGCTCGTATTGAAGTTGATATGTCTCTCTTTGAGGACTGGCAAGCCGATGATCGAGAAGCTGCTGTTGATTGGGTGGTCGCTGGATTTAGTGATGGAGAGCAAGAACGAACCATCCTCATGCAACTCCAAGAAACTGGTTGGACAGCCCAACAATCAAGAGCAATCTACGATCTTGCTAGGAATCGCTAATCAGTAGACTCAAAAACATGACTCGGTTGGACAAATCGAAGGGGGGATTACATGTCAGAAGGAGTACCAGAAGGAGCCTCTCTCCCAGAAGGGATTGATGTCGACGATGCAGCTGCATATTTCGGCGTAACAGAATCTTCAGACGTCCTTCAACAACTCATGGATATGGATTCTAAACAGGCTATGTCCAAGACACTTGAACATCTTTCTGATGTAGTTTTACAACCTGGAGAATTCAATTTTGAAGCAGCAAGCGAGCGTCTTAAGTGTGAAGGTGGGGAAATTTATTTCCTTATTTTCGGCCATTTAAATCTCATGTCTCTTCCTGACCCTTTGCTTGTTTTTGCAGGTCAACAGGATTCGACTGGCTCGACAAGTTCACCCCATCCTCTTGCAACTGAAGAGGTAATTGAAACCATCTCCACACTCTTTGATCCCATGCAATTTTTGAAGATACTAGCAATTGGGTATTCAACTGGAGGTGAATCTGAAGTTGACCGTTACCTTAGATCAATCCAGGATATGATGGCAAACCCTTCAACGAATCTTGAGAAAATTCAGACTCTCGCTTCTGAGTTGACATCTTCCCTTGATGTTGCTGGCCATGCACTTCCAATCGCCCTTCTTGCGAGTCCAGGTGCAGAACCTGCAGCCATTGAAGCCGGATTGGCAATGCCTGTTCAAGAGAAGAAACCTGAGCCAGTTTCTGAACCAGCAAAACCCGCTCCAGTAGAACAGTTGTCTGCTGAAGAACCCGTTTCAGTTCCGTTACCAACATCTGAATCAGTTCCTCTTCCAACAAGAGTTGAAGAAGAAAAGTTATCCACTTCAGTCCCTCTTCCTTCAGTTGAAACAGCAGTTGCAATAGAAGAATCTCCAAAGAATGAGATTGAGGCAGATCTTGCAACTCAAGATGCATTTGCTGGAGCTTTTGGGACAGAACTCATTCCAGAGGTGGAAGAAGTGATTCAACAACCTGCTGTTGAAGAGGTGCTTGTTGAGGAGCCTGTTATTGAGGAACCTATTGTTGAAGAACCAGAAGAAGAATGGGTCAGCGACGCTGAACGATTTATTGCAGCAGATGTTGATGAATCTGGAGCATTATCTGTTGAAGAATTATCTGTCGCAGCTAACCTCCCTCTCGAAGTAGCAGAAGAACTCCACAAAGCAGCTGATGCAGATGGTGATGGAGAGGTCACACTGAGTGAGTTTGTTTCCTCTGAGGCGGCAAAAACAATGTCAAGCCTTCCTCGACCAGTTGCACCAGTCCGTCGTCCAATTCAGAAGCAACAACCAGCAGCACCCTCTCCAGGTATTCAAGCACCTCAAGCAGGTTGGCAACAGCAACCAATACAGCCTGTACAGCAACAGCCTGTGCAGCAACAACCTATGCAGCAACAGCCTATGCAACAACAGCCTATGCAACAACAACCGGGAATGAATATCCAACCGACAATTCGCTCAGGTATTCATTGTAGAGGGTGCGGTATTGGTCTCGATCCATATTGGCGATTCTGCCCAATATGTGGTAACATGAACACCAGCGCACATCGCTAATCATTAGTTGCTAGAAATACTCCTGATTCAATAATACAGGTATCATCTAGCCAAACGGAGGGTTCTGCTAACACGCCAGAGA
>JBMZTB010000026.1:0-21524 GCA_049623485.1 Candidatus Poseidoniaceae archaeon | reverse complement strand
GCAAAAGCTGCGAGTCTCGAAATTGGAAATGAAGTCGAATTCCCGTTCAAATTCTTAGCCATAGCATCCATTGCGGTATCCAATATTGACTGTTGCCGAATGAGAGTTAGAAACGTCTCTAAAGATAAATTAAGACATTCGATGACAACACTACGATTCGATGGAAAGGTTTCTTCTGAAAGTGTATCAAATGTAGCCTCTGGGAAGAGATTTAGCACGGCCTCTGAAATTTTGGATTCATCATCACCAGGTTTTAGAATCGTTGACAATGTAACGGCAATGCCTTCATCTCTGCCATTATACGTTAATGGTTTGATGTCCATGAGCCTATGGATGCATAAACCGCTTTTCAACCTGCTTCTAAGGTGAAGAGTCAAAACCATGTCTTCGATGTCGTTGTATGGCGGCAGCACCTAACCCTTGGTTAGCAACCGTTATTCCAATTTTAAATGAAGAAATGCATATCAGGACTTGTCTCTCTTCGTTAATGTCTCAGACACTCCCAGCAAATGAGTATATGATCTTCGTTATTGATGGTGGTTCAGCCGATGCAACTGTCTCCATTGTGAAGGATCTTATCGAAGAATCAATGGAAAGTAACGGGCCCAAAATTGTCCTATTAAACAACGAGAATAAGTACGTACCCCATGCAAGGAATATGGCATTGAAACACCTTCCTGAAGAGATTACTCATATCCTTGAGTACAATGGTCACATCTCTTCAAAACCAGACCATCTTTTGCATTTGAAATCGGAGTGGGAACGTATTGCAAAACAAGATTCTTCCATTGCTGCATTAGGCTGTAAAGTCCTTGGAAGTAGTCGTAAGAGTTCGATTGTTGAATCGTTTATTGATGAAACTCTTCAAAACCCCCTTGGTGGAGGCCCTGGACAGTTTGCAACTTTTACAAAGCCAGGTAAAACCAATACTCCTGCCTTCGCCCTTCATTTACGGAGCGCCTTGGAAAAGGTTGGTGGATGGGACGAGTCCTTCATTACGAGTCAAGATAGTGATCTGAGCATGCGATTGTTGAAGAATGGATACACACTTTATCGAACTCCACTTGCAACTGTTGAAATGAGGCGAAGGTCATCTCTCAAATCCTGGTATTTGATGAGTCATCGCTATGGGTTTTGGAGAACAAAGGTGTTGCTAAGACACCCCTCGAGGATAGTCCTACGAGAATTCCTTCCTCTACTTGGAGCTCTCTTTACAATAGGACTCTTTCTTACCAATGCTCAATGGGGTCTTTTTCCTGTCGTAGCATACGCTTCTGTACTCTTCATATCTGGCATCATTGCTTCGAGGAAAGGTCTCCAGCACCTCTTAGGAGTTCCCCTTTGCCTCTTGATTCTTCATACTGGTTTCACAATCGGTCTCATCGATGGAAGCATCCGGAAAGGTCGTGCTCCACGAGATCGTCAATAAACAATAAGAGAGAATACATAAGAAGCAATGTCCGGAGTTCATGCTATGACGACAAGGAAATCAACAGCAGTAGGATTATTTCTATTGCCCCTTTTTGTCATGGCAAGTTTGCAAGTTGTTGTTGAACCATTGGCAGATATCATCGCATTAAGTTGGATTTATTTTGCCATCTGGTACGGCCTTAGTGCATTGATTGGATTTATTCTATTCAAACGAACCAAAGTGACTAAAGATCACGAATATCGTCGATTTGAAGTTATGAAGAAGATGAAGAATGTTTACGATGCTGAATCGAAGGGAGTTTGGGAAAAAGAGGTTGAATTAGATTCTGATGTAACACTCAATAAAGATGCTCTCAATTCAACCATAGGAACGTTTGACAGAGAAGCACCAGAACTTCAAGTCGAAGGAGATGAGCCATCAGAAGTACGCCTCCTTACCGAGCAGGGATTTGTCCAAAAAGCAACAAAACGTTTGACAGGTGAAACAGATTTTGATGGTGAAGAAATAGATTCGACTGTTGGTTCAGTCCGAAAGAAAAGTTGGATGGATGGTGTCATTGACAGCATCTATGGCCTCTTTGGTAGGGACACTGAAGCAGAGCGTGAAGAAAAGAGAATGCAACGTTTGCATTCCAATGCTCAAGAATCTCCAGTTGTTGCGCAGCGTCCTATAGCACCGATTCAAAGCGTCAGAGAATCGTCAGAAACCAATTCAAATGACTTAGGGACAATGACATCGATGAGCGATGATGGTGGAGTCATATCATCAACTGAATCAGTTGCCAAGGTTTTACCCAGCATCCCTAGTACACCCAGTCAATCCATTGAATCAATGGCCATGCTTGGAAATAATCAACCAGAGTCTGTTGTAATTCAGTCATCTGGAACAAGTTTTTCTTGCTCCAGTTGCGGATTTAGTAACCCTCCTAGCGAGCGTTATTGTCAATCTTGTGGAAGCACAGTTTCATCCTAATTGCATCGTGAGGTTTTAGTGGGTGGTCGGAGCCCAACAAATCGGTGGCACTTTGAGCGACAAGCGAGACTACTACGAAGTGCTTGACGTAGAACGCTCCGCAACTGAGAAAGATCTCAAGAATGCATTTCGTAGACTTGCTAGAAAATATCACCCAGATCGAAGCGATGAAGAAGATGCTGAGAACAAATTCAAGGAAATCCAAGAAGCCTATGCAGTCTTATCTGACTCAGAGAAGAGAGCTCATTACGATCGATTCGGTCATGACTCACCTGCAGGCAATCCATTTGGTGGATTTTCTGGAGGTGGGTTTAACATCAATCTTGAAGACCTCCTCGGAGGAGATTTTTTCTCTGGATTTTTTGGAGGAGGTGGAGGGGGACGTAGAAGAGAGCGTCGTGGCTCTGATATTCTCATACGACATAGTATCGATATGGCTACAGTCATTTCAGGGAGTGACGAATCCATCGAACTCGATTTACCTTCTGAATGCCTTGTTTGCAGTGGAACGGGAGCAAAAGGAGGCAGCACCACCACCTGTAGCGGTTGTCAGGGCCAAGGAAAGGTACGTGTGCGCCAACAAATAGGCCCCTTTGTAAATGAAATTGTTCAAGATTGTCGTGAATGTGGTGGCGTTGGTTCAACCATCGACTCAAAGTGCGAGGATTGTTCTGGTCTTGGTCATAAAATCGAATCCAAAACCATTCGCTTTTCAGTACCTGCCGGTGCTGAGAATGGGACCCGTCTTCGCTTACGAGGACAAGGCCAGCCTGCTGAAAGAGGCCAAGGGAAGAACGGAGATCTTCTGGTTGAAATTGAAGTACTTACACATCCATGGTTCGAACGAAATGGTTCCGATTTGATTATGTCTCTCCCACTTGGATATCCAGATCTTGTTTTAGGCACCACAATTACAGTCGATCATGTTGATGGTAAACCACTCGATATTGTAATACCCGCCAAATCCTCTGCAGGCCATACTCTCGAAATAAGAAAGCGCGGTCTACCACATTTGAGGCGGAGTGGAAGAGGTGATGTCATTATTTTGCTTAAACTCCATATGCCGAAATCAATATCCAAAGCTGAAAAGAAACAACTTAAGGCAATGAAGGAAGGTTTGAATCCAGATGACCAATTCCAAACAATCCTTGATGATGCAGCAGATCGAAGGTTGAATGGCTGATTATTCCTCTTCTGAGAAACGAGAAAGGGTTGCAGGGATTCTCATTCCTCTTGGTTTTCCATCGACATGTCCATTCAATTCAATATCAACCTGATCGCCGTCTCCATTGAGTTCAACTGTTAGGAAAATCATGGTTCCTTTTGCAATTGAATCCACAAAAATCTCTTCACCTTGATGAAGCAATCGTGGTTCAACATTGGCTACTTCCCATGGACTACCGTGAGGTGCATCAAATCTAAATGCTGAAACTTCCCATGTTTCATCCGGAGTGTGTAGGCCAATCAGTAATGGCCAATTCCCTTCGATTTTAGATAGACGCTGGTCAAGTTTCCAAATTGCGAGTGATGTACCTTGTGTTGAATATGTTCTATCTGGAATTCCCCACGATTCGCAAGCAGCTTGCCACGGGAGTGTTGCGACAGCTTCAAGGGATTTGACAAGGGTTTTCCGTGTCTGTTTTGGAGTCTCCACGCCACTATCAAGCAATTTGCTAAGTATTTTCAATCGTTCTCGAACGGCTCCTAATCGTCGCCCTTCGTTGCGTGTGGATCTTATTTTGTAGAGTAAAAATAATCCCGGCAGAATCATCGTAATTCCAAGAATCCACCGTATCGTGGTTCCCCAAAGTTTCGCTTCATCTGAAGGAGGGAACCATGGTTCTTCCCCTTCTTCCGTTGTCACCTTCGTTGTAGTTATGGTGTAGGATACGCTTTGCAAGTCGTTGCTCCACGTCTGGTTGGTTAGAATACTTTCATCCTTGTGCGTGAGTACAATCAAATGCATTCCTGGTCCAACACTGAGGTAAATATCTCCCTCATTTGAAAGAGAATCGAATTCGATATTGTATTCAGATTTTGTATCAAAATTCTCTTGATCAAGTTCCAAGACTGTTGCTACTAGATTTTGATCACTCGCTTCTATCACAATGTGAACACGATGCAACGAATCTACCCAGCCGTCAACTGATAACAGGTATACATCCGTTTGGTCCATGGCAGCCAATGTTAAACTGCCTTGGAAATCATATGTGCTTTCGCTTGGTAAAATGGGCCACGTGTCGATATTTCCTGGCTCACCGGGCATAAAACTGGGTGCATCAATAGTTAAATTACCATCTGAAAACGATTTGATCGAGACATCAACCCAATGAACATCTGAAGTAATTTTCAACATCGCCATGGATGAATTTGGATAGGAATATATTCGTTCGATCATATTCTTTTGTATTTCCAATTCAGGCATAGTAATCCAATTTTCACCTATCTTTAGAGATAATTCTGCTTTGATATCTTCGACCATTGGGGCTATTTTCAAATAATTGGTTTCATCAAAACTAAAAGCAGATTGTGAGAACGTGTGGCCTACTTGTGTGAATGTGAGTATAGTGTCATCGATCTGCTGAGTAAGTGATTTCGAATGAATTGCCCTCTGTAAAGCATATGCAGAATTTGCTGCTGTTGTTGAAATTTTAACAATTAATCGACCGTCTTCAAGAATCTCAATGTATTCTGTTTGTGCCAAGAGGTCAGGGTTGGTTCCTGTTGCAGACTCGATGACAAGTGGTAATTGAGTCTCAGTTGTTTCATTTTGGAAGAAAAAATCAAAACGTATTTGATTCGATGTGTGGTGCAATTTGAATTCAATAAGGTCTCCTTGAAGAACCTCAATACCCCAATACTCAGGTGCTTCAGAGTGAACTAAACCCGATTCGAACCAAGTTGAAGAATACGCTCCTGAAGAGATTGTATTCAAATTCCCACGGTGAACATCCACGCATTCACTCGATGATAAGCAACGCCCGTTTGTATCCAGAGGAAAGTTGTCCTCAGGGGCAGGCCGTTGAGATGGATGTTGAGAGTCTGGAGCGATCAGAATCGAAGTGGTGATCGTTTCCGTTTCAGGAGATGTTATTGACACATTAGCTAAACCATTTCCAGTAGCAACAAGCGTGGCAATTGAAGCAGAGGTTAGTGTTGTCCCGTTTTCTTCGATGGAAACTGAGCAAAAATCACATCCTACGGCAACTGAAAGCACATCGCCAACAGAAACAGATTCCGAAAAATCATAGCTCGTCCCAGAAGTCAAGGTGATCATTTTTACCCTTTCGTCTATGATGAAAACCGAAGGAGATTCATCAGCAAGTGTACTCATAGGGAGTTGGCAAAGCAGGAGAATCGTCAACAGAACTAGGCCAGTTCGATGCCGTCTGTTCCGACCTCTCATGATATTGGGTCTAACCTCTAGTCTTTGAACACTTTCTTTTTCCTGAGTCACACCCTTCAAGAAGAAGAGTACTCAGGCGGGTCCATGGCGGAAGGTCTAGGGCGCACAGTCTTGCATCGTTCCCGTTTTGCTCGTATCTGGGGTCTTGGTAACAGAAGTGATCCAGTTGCACAAACTCCATGTTTGATATCGAGCTTAAATGATCCACAAGAGTTGGAAGCAATCGCTCCTTTTCGTTCAAGCCAGACTCGAACAATTCCTGCAAAGTTGAGAATAGATACGCCTCACTGTCTAACACCGCCCAATTTTGATGAACCAGGTCCTGTTTTTGAGGCATCTATTGGCCATGTACTCCCTCCCTCTCTGGATGAGGCTAATGCAGGTGAGGCTGCTGATACAGGTTCTGTTTTACCACTTTCATGGCAACGATTACATCATGACCCTTCATTGCTTTCAGATGACCTCAAACCACACATTGTGGTTTTAGTCGACGCAGTTCAACTTGCTGCACAATCAGGGAAGTTGGTACAAGCCATTGCGGTTATCAAAAATCGCTTCCCTGGAGCACTGCTCTGGACTCCTGGATTAGGTGGGCCAGATAATGCTGCAGTTCTTGCTTGGTTTGGTGTCGATCTCTTTGATTTTTCTCGGGCAGGATTTGCTGTTGCTTCAAATCACCTCTTGACAGCGTTTGGCCCACGTGCGCCGTTAGAAGGAGAAGAATGCTCTCCAGCCGTTGCGGTCAATCATTACGATCAGTCATTGCGTTCTGTTCGATCAGCAATTGCCTCTGGAACGCTTCGAACACTTGCTGAACAACAGAGTTTGAACAGTCCAAAACTTGTTGAACATATGAGATTCTTCGATAAAATCATGAAACCATCCGATAATGTCATGAGAATTCATCCTATAGATGTAGGCCGCATCGACTATTTGAGCACAACCAGCCATCAAGATTCTTCGGTTGAACAATGGGTGGATTTCATTTGTAACCAGTATGAAGTTCCAGAGGGCTTAGATAACGTTCTCGTATTGCTTCCTTGTTCTGCAAGAAAACCATATCGATTATCCAAATCTCATCGCAAATTTATCGAAGCGTTAGGAACAAATGCTTGCCATGAAGTGATGGTGACTTCACCATTGGGACTTGTTCCTCGAGATCTTGAGGATGTATGGCCAGCAGCGTTTTATGATATTCCTGTGACAGGAGATTGGTCTCTTGATGAACTTCATAGAATTCAACAAATGGTGATGAAACTCATCAAAAGGCACAATTACAAAGCAATCATCAACCATAGCGGAATGGATTTGCAAATTTCTGGCGTTGATATTACTGATACACGACAAGGTGAAAGTTCTGGTGCAAGAACCGCTTTACAAAGACTGACGGAGGCAGTACAAGCGGCGAAGGAAGCACATCAAATTCATCGTAGAAAAGGTGAGAGAGTGAACCTCGATCGTTTCAAAAGCATCTCACGATATCTTCACAAATCAGATAATTGGCTCGATGATTGCAGAATTCGTGGCAAGCCACCTCGATGGAAAATTGAACGAGATGGTAAGCAAATTGCTCTTTGGTCGTTTGAACGAGCAGGGTTCTCTTTCAGTAAAGATGCAGTCAACTATCTTGATGCCTGTTCGGCTCTACCTCGGGTTCATCTTATTGACGGCATCAAGTGGAAAGGAGATTTACATTACGGCATCGTCAAATCGTTTGAACCTGGAATCCTCATGGGCCAAGATTTGATTGTCATGCAAAACGATGTTGCCGTTGGTCTAGCTAGAAGTATTGCACCTGGGTGGGAATGGTCAGGAACACCTGGAAGATTAGCAAAAATGCATCAACGAATATAGGGTCTGACAGCGATGCGATTAAGAAGGGAGAGCAAGTCGCAAGGCTGCTCGGAGTAGTTAATATGGCACGTATGTACGCATCCAAGAGAGGAAAAAGTGGCTCATCGAAGCCTTTCATGACCGAGGCTCCTTCGTGGTCAAACAGCGACGTTAAGGAGATTGAGTCCCTCATTCTCCAATATTCTAAGGAGGGTATGTCCACTGCACAAATCGGCACAGTCCTTCGTGACAAGCACGCTGTTCCAAATGTCCGTTTAGTTCTCGGAAAGCGCATCGGTGCAGTTCTCAGCGAGAATGGTGAAAGCGGTACTTATCCAGAAGATTTGATGAACCTCATGCGTCAAGCAGTTGCTATTATCGAACATCTTACTACAAACAGTAGAGATCTTCACAACAAGCGTTCTCTTGAATTAACAGAAGCAAAGATTCGACGACTTGGAAACTACTACAAGGCTGAAGGTCGTTTAGATTCAGACTGGCGCTACAAGCGTGACCAACTCAGACTCATCGTCGAGTGATTGGGAGCATTCATGTGTGACGGGGTTGAGGCCCCGTTGGGTCAGGCATGCACGATTTACTTCAGACGCCATTTCTTTCACCATTGAAAGAAGATCTTGTTAAAGCATCTCAATTCATTGCCAAAGGGCCGTTAGTTCTTGCTGCATCTGCTGATCTAGAAGGGCTTCTCGCACTTGGATTTCTTGAAGCTGCACTCCTTGATGCAGGAATCTCTTATTCTCGTCGATTCATTCGGCCGATGAAGAATATTCCTCGAGATGAACAAAATATTGTGCCTGAATACAAAGGCACGAAGATTGTCTTTATTGATTCATTTGCAAAAACTGATGTTCAAGATTCACAGGAGATCATGGTCATAAAACCAAGAGAAGTCGAGGTTGAATTTCCACATTCAGAACAGAAGAGAAGAGGGACAGTGGATGCTGTAATTCAATCATCTGCAATCGCATCAATGCTTTCACCAAGTGGAGCAAAAGCAACACGATTCCGACCATACACTGGTGCTGGACAATGGCTGATGGAAGGGCTTGATACAACGATTGACCCAATTCATACCTTGGTCAGAGATTTTCTGCGTGATGAAGGGGCTATCCAGATCGTTCCTCTCCCCGAAGTACAGCAACCACATATCGATATGATACCTGGTCTTTCTCAGCGACGTCTGAAGAAATTGAGTGACTTGTGGATTGATATGGATGCCAACCAACGTTCACAGGCATTATCGGAATTTTGTCTTCCATCACTTTCTACAGAAGGAATTTCAACTGCGCGATTTGAAGAGTTGATTTGGAAACGTATGGTGATTCCTGGTCAACCTACAGATTTAGCCTCTGCCGTTCATGATTTGCAAAAAAAGTGGCCAAAAACGATTGATTCTTCTCTTCTTTTTGCTAGTAGATTGCTCGATTCTTGGCTTCGAACAGGTCATCTTACTGAATCGACGGATTGAAACATCATAAGAATGTGGCATCACCATGGCGATTGAGAGACTGCTAACAGGAAGTATACGCGAGCGTGTACAGGATTTGATGTCAACTGAGGATTTGATTATTGAATCGTTCAAAGATATTGTTAAGGATGAACTTAAACTTCATATTCGAAGTAAAATAGAGGAAGATCCAGATTTACACGCTGAAATACGCGAGGCGGTTTCATACTACTTCCAGCAAAAAGCACGTTCCGTATATGCTGAATTGAAAGCCACTAGGGCTGCAACTCGTCTTGGATTACGCCTCCTTCCAGATGAACTTCAAGGAGAAGTCGGAGAAGCCCTCATTGGATTGTTTGAGAAAGAACTTGGGACTCTTTTGGACAAAGCACTTTGAATCAAAAATCATACCATCTCCTCACATACGAGCGTTGATGTTATACGCTTGTTGTTCAGCCAGAGATTTGGGGATAGGATGAAGAGACAAGCAGTACTCATCTTGAGTTGCTTTTTGTTTGCCATCTTTTTACCCACTAATACGATAATTGGGGAATCTTCTGCTGAGGATATCACTGTTTGGAACGATTCGGTTGAGGCAGATTTGTACCTCATTGAATCTGGAGGGAACTCCATACTAAATCCATTTGAGGATTTGCTGGCAGAAACTCCTACGTCAGCTTCGTTCGAAACAGCATTAACCTCCTCCGAACAAATTGAGAAATGGTCTCTTCCTTCCGCTTGGTCAGGTGTCATTCCTGATGATACTTGGTCTCTGGATATCTATTACGAGGTATCTGATGCAGGCGGTGCACAACTAAATCTATCTGCAACAGTGACTATTGGAGGGTCAACCTTCACAGGCTATCTTGACCAAGCTTCTTCGTTTGTTGCTGCTGGAAGTGGGTTTGTGACAATTGATATTCCAGTCGAGAGTGTTACAGTAAGTGGTACCTCGGAGGTCTCTCTGACACTGAGTGCTCGTACAATCGTCTTTAGCGTCCCATCAAGCGGCGCAACTATTGAATTCTTGTGGGGCAGTGAAGAAGAAGCATCAAAACTATCTGCAAATCTTCCTCTTGTTGACCTCACGCTTGAAGAGCCAGTTGTTGATGGAGACGTCGTTTATCTTGGGTTGCGTATCGAATCACCATTCGGGATGGAGGCACTTGTGTTTTCGGATTCAATCAGTTTGAGTGTTGGTAACATTCTACTCGATACAGATCCTACAGAGGTTTCCGAAGGAGATGCAATTCTAGTCATATGGACATGGGACGGAGCTTCAGGTGGAGTTGAAACAATTGATCTCTCAACAGAATATGTTCTTCAGGCTGGTGTAAAACTCACTGGATCAACGACCTTCGAAATTGAAACCTTTGATGGCAATGGTGGGAGCGGTGGATATTATCCCTTAAATGAGCCTCTGCGAACCAGTGGTAGAGGTTCGCCTCTGAGTATTTCCATCGACATGACACTTGAAACCAAGGATAATTCACTCCACTTATCGAGGTCGACGACTCTTGAAATCGGTGGAGAAATGGCCTTTTGGATGCGATGGGGAATGGACCATATAGGGGATGAAACAATACCTCTTTCTCCCGTTTTGAAGAATTTCCAATCGGGTGCCGTCACCGATGATGAACGTGGAAGTCGAGTCATTGAAAGTCTGGAAGTAAATCAATTTGAAGGATACATGGAATCGTATTACATTACATACTTCCAAACTGGTTTGGGCATAGAATCTGAGGAACTTCTAGGTGATTTATCGGAATCTGTTACCTTTGCAATCACACTGGATTTGTTGGGTGAAGAACGAGTGACAAATGCTCCTCTAACACTTCGTATTGACAGTTTGACTCCAATCGAAGATGGTGGTAACTACAACCTTCTGCGTTCATTCATAAAACCACAGCCCTCTCCACTATGGTCTGGATACGATCTCACAGCTTCTGGGTCTACGTCTCTTTTTACTTCATTCACAATTGTAGAACTGGATGCCTCTGACCTTCTTGAGATTGAATTCCTACGATTCCCTTGGGGTGAAATGGTGACAATTACTGGTGATGATTTGACTCAATCGGATGAATTTACAATCAGAACGGTTCCAACATCATCTCCACTGCATTCACCACTTGGATTGACCGTACTCATTGTAATCATCTTGGCTGCTGGACTGTACTGTGCATTTACTATTGTTCGTCAGAGGAATCGTTATCCTCTCCTTATTGAAACGATTCTGATTCCAATGGTTTTCCTCATGCATTTCTTTGCCTACCCTCCATTGTTTGTCATTTCGACAAGCAGTGGAGTAGCCTTGATTTGGTTAGCAACTGCACTCGTATCTCCAACGATCACAAATGGTGTTAGTGAAACCCCAGCCAAGGCACCAACTATTGCCACAAATCATCCTACAATCAATTGCCCTCAATGCAGTACCGCAAATCCAGTGACCTCGAATGAGCGCCCGATTCGTCTGGAGTGCACTGGTTGTGGACGTGTAATCAAGATCGTTGCATGATGTCAAAACTATCATGAACATCAACCTACAGGCCACGCTATGAGCGAAACAGTAGCAGACCTCGTCCTCGATGATGAGCACGTAACAATCGGATTAGAAGATACATTGGTTGAAGGATGTAAAAGATTGGTAAGCATACCTTCCGGAATTCTTGTCGTTCTTGATGATGATGATCAAGTAAAGGGAGTCATTGGCCAGCGACAAATGCTCAAAGCCATTGGAAATGGTGTTGATGTTACCGAGACAACATGCAAGGAAGTAATGGAGATGGATGTTCTTAAAGTTCCATTAACTGATGCGATAACGGATGTCATAAAATCTGTAAACGAACGAATGCCTCAAGCCGTAGTTGCAGTTAATGAAGATGGATCGTTTGAAGGCTACTTCTCTCCAGAGGACTATCGCCAAGCACAATCCATACTTTCAGCGAACCCTTCATTGGGGAATCTTGATTGAAAAATCATTCGTGCATAAGCAAGAAATCATCTTCTCTGATGATGGCATAACCAATCCTTTCGAGTTGTACAATCGTTCCGATTGGATATTGATGTGTTTCAACCTTACCTTGTATGTGTTTGATGTTCTCCTGAAGGGGAAGTGTAAGAGTTGCATCTTTAGATGAATCCTTCGAAACCCAATGAATAATCGGTCGACGATCACTTCGTGCAATCGAACCTAAATGCCCATCTTCATCAATATCTGAGAATTCTTTTAGTCGGTACGTTGAATGTTGAGAATCTTCTTTTTCAATCATGATTTGACGACTATCCATAGCAATTGTTCTTTTACCCATCGAATCATGATTTGGATGAACTGGCATTTCGATGACAGAGGGAATGTCTCCCTGGATGGTGACCTCAACTGGATCTCTCACAAAAGACAAACGTGGGGCATGGTCATCAATTCCCTTCGTGTTGTGTGAAAAGAGCGTCGCCAAAGGCACTGAGATGTCTTTTTGGGTCACACCAAGTTCAATCCAAAAATTCCGAAGAGCTTCTGGTTGTATTCCTCGCAATTTAAGCCCCTGTAATGTAGGAAGTCTTGGGTCATCCCAGCCTGTGTACTCTCCATTTTCGATGGATGCTCTCATCTTCGATGTCGAAAAGCCTCCCCATTCGTGAACTTTTACTCGTCCCCAGTAAATTGTCTCTGGATAATCCCATCCAAAGTGTTGGTACAGGAGTGTTTGTTTCCGTGTCGAATCCATAAGATCTTTGCCTCGTACGATATGTGTTACACCTTGGAGTTGGTCCTCTACTGCGCTTTGGAAATCCAATAGCGGCCATACACGATAGGTAGACCCAATTTGTGGTCTTGGATGAGGATTCTTTTCAGTATCTTGAATCCTCAATGCAGGCCAATCACGTAATGCAGGATTTTTTAGAGTCATATCAGTTTTCACGCGGACTACCGCATCCCCTGGTTGGTATGTGCCATCTAACATGAGGTTCCATCCCTCCATATTTTCCTCCACAGATTTATCTCGACATGGACAATTCTGCTTCGTTTCACGGAAAGTGCGGAAATCATCGGCAGGGCATTGACAGATGTATCCAAAACCTTCGTTCAACATTTGTTTAGCATGTTCATAATACAATGGGACTCGATCACTTGCGATGACGATTCGATCCGCAGGACGGCCAAGGAGCCACTCAACTTCCTGTGGAATGACATCATAAGCATCTAACATTGGTGGTTTTACTGTCGTATCTGTATCATCAAATCTTAGAATAAGCGTTCCTTTATGTTCATGGGCATATGTGCCATTGATGACGACACCTCGAGCATGACCAAACGAGAGTGGACCATTTGGATTGGGAGCAAATCGAAGGACGATTTCTTTCCCATCAGTATTTTTCAAAGGAGGCAGGCCTTCTCGTCTTTCCTGCTTTTGGCGTCCTTCAAGAAGATGAGGGGCTTTTTCGAGAAGAAGAGTTTCAATATGCTCCAGGCCTTTTTCTTGAGCGAGTGAATTTGCTTTAGCAACCGATTGAGCGACTAGAGGGCTAATCTGTCCTCCGTGTTGGCGAAGATCTGCACGAGTACTCATGATGCGTCCAATAACTGAACCAGCAGCACCTTTTCCATCATATTCAAATGCGTTTTGCAAGGAAAGATGCCAAATTAAGTCTTGAGTCTCAGCATCTGGTGACCACGACATAAACTGGCCTGTCATCATTGCTTCATGAACTCGTTGCTTCATCTGGATTGGAAAAGAGGTTTGGTCCAGATAGTTCCCTTTTTGGTAGTGGTGAATCATAGTGTTTCAGCCAAAATCGCTCAACAGTTGCCCAAGACCAACGTATTTCGTTGTGGATTGCATTTTCCTTAATCAAATCTGGTAATGCTTTCACTGTGTTTGGATCTGATGGATAACCGCTCCCAACAGGCTTGCCTAGTTCAATGCCTATACGCTCGATTTCCATATCTCGAACAACTTTTGCAAGAATAGAGGCTCCACCAACAATACGGTGGTTCGTATCTGCTTTGTGTTCTGCAATCATTGTTGTCTGCATCCACGGCCAACCATTCAATCGTTCAGAAATCCGATTTCTAAAACGTTCTTCATTAACGTCACAAGCATCGAGTAAAACATCAAGATCTTTGTTGAATGTTTCATGATGGCGATTAAGGATAGATGCAAAAAGATCCACTTCCAATATATTCAGACCTTGACCGTAAACAGCCGTATCGATACGATTTGGCGGACAAATAATTGTTTCAACATACCATCCCCTCTCATCGGCTTGCTTTTTCAACCAATCATAATGCAGTTTGCGCTTTGCATGCGTAAGATGCTTTGAATCTTCGATGTTTTGTTCTTCTAACATGAATTCATCTTCTTTTGGAATCGATAAAAGACCAACCACGAGGGGTCCGAGAACAGGTCCTCTTCCAGCCTCATCAACACCAACCAATCGCATGTTTTCCCTCATAGATCAAAATCATCAGTTTGTTTGGATTTGGACGGCAACACTGTCTCATTGACCTGTTTGCCTGACATTAAATTTTGAGTATCATGGCGAATAGTACGTTCTGCCACATTCTGAACTGCTTTGAGATTTTGATTTTCGATGTGTTGAGTTGCAATTCCATCCGATTGTATTGCATGAGTGATCTCATCGATTTGGGCTTTCTGAGCCTCTAGGGCATGATGATCTAAAACGGTTGTTGCAACATTTCGAACCTTTTCTGGAAGTGGTTCTTGGGCCTGAGAAGGTCCTTTTGATGAGGCTTTGAATGCGGCTTCAAACTGCTCTGAAGATACTTGTGGGCTCTCTGGGATCTGTGGGGCTGTGTTCTCTTTACGCTCAAATTTTTGCAGCCAATCGCCTTCTTCTTCGGGTTTTTGTTCATCCAAATTCTTGTGCAGATGTTCCAATTCTTTTCTCTGAATGCGATCACGCACTGCTTTGTTGAGGACTACGGAGGCAATCGCAATGGCGGCAATAACCAGCCACCATGCCGTAAACAAATCCGTCATGTCGGATGCAAATTCTGCAAAAGAATACGAATCCTCTTCTTCATCTATAATCCAACTCTCTCCTAAAAATTCATGCTCAATTGTGTAAATAAATTCAGTTTCTGGATCAAATACCGAACGAACAACAATGTCGAGGACAAGGGTTCCATTCGCAATTTGATTTGTTGGAATCTCTGCAGTCCCTCTTAATGTGAAATTTGAATCTCGAGGCAAACTTTCAATTTCAAAAGTTCTCGGGTTTTCAACCCCATCTTCGACAATAGCTCTCTCTGGAGGATTGAATCCCATGTCTGTGGAATGCGAAGATCGAAGTTGAACGATGAGTCCATCATCCAGATTTCCGCCGTTACGTAATCGTACTGAAAAACTCAACGTGTCCGTCGAATCGGCCTCTGAATTAGCATCTAAAAAGGTCCAGTTCACATTCGGTCCAACGAGAACTTCAATTTCATAGACATTGACAATTGTACTGCCTTCAAATTTCATTTGAAACTCAACAGTTCCCTGAGTATATGCGGTGGCATTTTTATCGATGTTGATTTCAAGAACCTCTTCGATCGTACTTCCATATCGAGGTATTGTGATTATTTCCGAAGGAATGTCAACAGATGATACAAAACTAGGATATGAAAGAATTTCAATCCTGAACTGATCATTGTAGTTCCCTTTGTTCTCAATTTCAAGATTTGCAAAACATGAATCGCCTGGTTGAATGTACAAACAATCAGCAGGCAGTAGGTTTTCTTCGACACTACGAATCCAATCGATTTCAGCTATTGCAGTGTTTTGCACAGTTCGGAAAGGGAAATTTGTCGGGTTGATAAATAGGTCAACGGAGATGGTTCCACTTGTTTGTAAAGGGGCTTCAATTCCGATTTGTATTATCCTCGTTTCGTTTGGGAACAAAATCGTATCTTCAAAGGCGTTGAATAGAGCAACAGTCCATCCATCAATTGATAATCGATCTGAGTTCTCAAGCTGTTTTGACACACCATCAATAACGATATTTCCGAGCATCATCGAAATGGTATCGGGTGTATTCCCAGTGTTGCGTACGATGACATCGATGCGATCATTTCCTCCTGGGTCAAGGGTTACATTGGCTTCAATAGAATCGATACTCACATTTCTGAAGGCTGTGATTTCAAGAGAGAATTCCCATGTAATAACTGCATAATCAAGCCCGGATGTTCCAGTCAAGATGAAGGTTGGACCTTCATATGCAAGGGGGGAACCATCGATAACAAGTGGTGCTTCAACCCAAATACGAACAAAATCCATCGAATCAGGTGATAGGGTCAGCTTTGAATCTTGACCTTGAATCTCTTCCATGTTCCAACCCCAATTCCAGTTAGATGTAGTTTGGAGACTGAATGTAACTTCATCGTGTAGTGATGCATTACTCGTAATATTAGTCGCTACATTTGTTGTGATTCCAGGGTCAATGGTAAAAGTGGATGTCTGGGTGTTGCCGAACTGGATTGCAGATGGCGCAGTGATTTGTGTTGTTACATTGAGATAAAATATTTCGTTATCTGATTGATCAATTATCGAAATGCCCAATGTTTCGTCACCGTACGGTGTCGATTGGGGTAATGTCATTGTCCACAAAAATCGATTTGTTTCTCCTGGTGCAAAGACAATCTCTTGACCGTTACCAGAAAAAGAAGATTGAAGATTGAATTGCAATTCAAGTTTTAGAGTGGTTGAATCTTCTCCGAAGTACTCAACATCTACATATTGTTGCACTGTATCTCCAGGATAAGCCACAAAGTGTTCCATTGGTGTAATCTCTACGCGTGTATCTGTATCTGCAATAACTAGGTATGGCATTGTTAGTACGAACAACAATGCGAATCCAATGCATTTGTTGTTCATGTCTGTGCTATGACCTATGGGATTTGAAGCACACGGCAAGATGCTCACATGAATTCCAAAGTAATATGAATAGAAAATGATAGGACCATCTATGCCTCCATTCTGGCCTTTCAAGCGTTCGAAGAATAAATCAATTGAACTTGACGAAAAACCTCCAGAAGCGATTGTATATCGGAAAAATGAAGAGGTTCACACAGAAAAACACGCCCAATCCGTCGAGAGAAACGATGCAGCATACAAAGATGCACTCGCATTGTTTGGTGGTGGTGATACAACCGTTACTGCTTCAGCCAATGTTGCCGATCAATACGATGGAGTTACAGATAATGACAAACCCAAATCGACTGTCGAATGGTTTCATCACACAGATGGCTACTACTACGAGAAAAAAGATGACGGAAGTTTTCTGCCAACACCTCATGTGAAACAAGCAGACGGCTCGTATGTTGCATATTCTTAATCGAATAATGTTCGTAGCGGAGTTATCAGCCCAACCCCCTGTGCGGTGGATGAATTGACCTTTCGATCGACGGGATAGAAATTTATTGGTGAAGAGTTGACTTCGAATATCCCTCTCTCCAACCAGTTGATGACGGAGTATTCGGGAACGATAACAGGCATTCTTTCATGGATATGAGATATTGAATCATGTGAGGCTGTAGTCAAAATACAAAATGTCCTTTTTGCTTTGTTGTCATCTTCCCAATTTTCGTATATCCCCGCGAAAAAGATTGTCTTATCTTCCCTTGATTGATGATAAAATGGAACTTTACCACTTGGTGTGGTTTTCCATTCATACCAACCATTTGCTGGTATTAGACAGCGTCTTCTCTCAAATGCATCCCGAAACATTGGTTTTTCTGATACTGTTTCGATTCGTGCATTGATTGGTTCCATTGAACTTTGCTTCCTCCATGATGGTCGAAGCCCCCATCTCATCGGAGTGAACCTCTGAATTTTATTTTCCAAACTAAGGCAATGAACGTTGTCTTGAGGCGATATATTGTAATTCGGATCAATATCTGGCGGTTGGGCAGTCACGACATCTGGCCATTGCTCTCCATCGAAAGCAAACCGACCACACATACCATCATCTCAAACTGGATCTATCAGGCACCGATTCAATCCATCAACATCAAATTCAGCAGCATTCATTGGAACAAGCAATTCAAATGTTTGGCCAATGGAGGGGTCTATCTCTCCAAAGCAACCAACCCATTCGCCTTTGATGAGTACTTTTGCTGCTCGTCCAGCTAGCCATGGTCCTTCATTGTCAGGAAGGGGTTCAATTTCTACATGTGATGCCCCCATGTCTCTCAGAAAAGCCTGAATTCTTCCGCGAATTGCAGCAAATCCACCACTCCGTTCAGCAGAGATAAATGCCAGCCTTTGCATGTTTTTATGATCCCGAACAACGGTCCCTAATTCGTAGACCGATTGTGGTAAATCATGATGACGGTTTGTTGCTAAAAGTCTTAACAATCCTGGAAGTAGAAACTGTCTCATCATCGTGTGTTCTTGAGTGATTGGATTGGTAATCTGTGTAATTTCATTGGTTGGAATCCATCGCATTCTCTCAAACTGATCAAATTCGTTCGATAATGTGAGTGATTGGATTTGCATAAAACCCATTCCTTGCATTGACGTTCTGATTCTTCTACGAAGATGTTCATCTTCTCTTGGAATTGCATTCATTGGGGCACGAGGAACATCTTCTCCCAAGTCCTCAAATCCATGCCCAATGGCAAGGTCTTCTACGATATCGACTGGATGTAAAATGTCAAATCTCCAACGAGGCATTTCAAAAAGAAGCATATGCTCACCCTCATGAGCGAACTGCATGGAATTTCCTTCTTGAATTTCTTCACTTCTGGCGAGGTCTCTTCCGACAAATTCACCACCCATTCGAATCATAGATTGTTTCATTTCCTCATCTGTCAATTCTCTTCCAAGTATTGTCTTAACCAAACGTTCTGGGATTCTATGTGTGACTGGATTCCAATTAGGTAGAACCTCTTTGTTTCCGTTGCAATCGGTGAGGTTTACTGATTGAATTTCTCCTCCACGTTGTTTGGCCTGCAAGGCAACCAACATGAGACATGATTCACAAGCTCTTCTATCCCAACCAGTGACATCAATAAACAAATCCCGAGTTCCCGAATGCACTGTTGTGTGAGCCCCATTAATGATGGGAGGGAAGGACAATACAGAGCCAGTGGCATCTTCAATGATTGGTACCAAGTCCATTCCATCGAGAAGATGTGCGTAATCGATGCCCTTGGGGTGTTGTGTGAGTATTGTGTCAATATCCATTTCGGTCTCATTTGCTAAGGGTATGAAGGAATGTGTTCTTTGTACAGATCTTACCTTCAATGGTGCTTGAATTGAGTTAAGATCATGAACGCCAATGCTTGCTCTTCTTCTTCCACGCCCCAAAGCGAAGTGTAACTTTTCTTGATGATCCATGAGATTTTTTATGAACAAATCCATTTCATGATCATCCTTCATTTGAAGTCCTTTCACAACAGCACCAAGAATGACTGGTCGTATGGTTTTCAATTCCGAATCGACGGTAATGTCGATTCCACTTTCTTGTAACGATATTCGTTCCAATGTAGGTTTGTTGTGTAGGAATGATCTCATCGCAACTGAGAGTGTTTCACCACTCAATAAATCAGGGCGATCGGGGAATATCTCAATATCCAATGTGTCTTCATTGCACGTATCTATGTCAGTACCCAGTAACGGAAGCCTGTGGTCGACATCTTCGATGTCATGAGTGCATCCGTGGTCTGACATTAATCGGGCCAAGAGGCTTTGTTCAACAGATATTGTTGGCATAGTATCACCCTAGCGTGCAAACCAATGAGGTAATGGTCGCTCATAACCTGACATTCGTAATCCACTTACCGACGCAGTATCATGGTCTAATGCTCTTAGATGTGAGCGTTGTAAGATGTCTATCGAATCTAAGCCCAAATTTCGGAGAGTGTTCTGCAGATCAATGGTGAGTCCCTGTAACCAATATTCAATATCCTCAATTTCAAGCATGGGCGGTTCTGTTATTACAAAATCAGCACCTGCACACCGGGCAACGATGACATCATGTGCATCCGAAGTGAAACCAAATTCAAGTGCTGTGATGACGGATGTTTTTTCCAATTCGTTCTTTTTGGAGCGGCCCATGATGGGTAAAGTTGCAGCTTCAGGTGTTCCTGAGCCATCCTCAATTCGCGAAATAGCAGCCTGAATCTCATGATATGCTGAAGATTGATGGTGTGACTGAATTCGAGAGATTCCTTGTAAAGTCATAATTGGCGACTGTGAGGTCATAAGAGTTCGAATTGCTACGAGCAATCCATCGATTTCTTCTGGATTCATCGAAGGCAAACTGTCCATGTCTATGCAAACACCCGAGACTACTGGAGCGGTTGCAATCAAATTGCAAAGCGATTGCAGGTTGAGTTGCACGATATCAATAGGGCGAGGGTTTTCGATAACTAGGAATGGCTGACTTTGAATTCGAGTTAATCTGCCCGAACTATTGTCTTCTTTCTGCAGTAGGTTTCCATCAGGGATGCGTGGTAGAATTGGAATCGGCAACAATATTGCTGGTGCTTCATCTTCTGTACCTGGAATAAAAGCGACTGTATCAACTGGATGATTATCGATGAGAGGTTGCTCGCCCATCGGTACGAGGCCTATTGTAGATAAATCACCTGATGAGACGTGATTCGATTGTACTTCCATTCCAACTTCATTATTCGGTTCAAGACAGAGTGCATCATCCGATAAGACCGTGTCATAATCAGATAAAATTGAATTTACTTCCTTGACTTCTTTTGCATTGAGTGGACGAAGACTGATGCCATGCGGTGGTGTAGGACAGCGTCCTTCGATGATAATCCTCCCACCCTTCATGGCAATGCCAGCATCCTCTTCAACATCGCCTTGAATGATAATCAATCCTCCCGTCATTCCGTTTCCAAGTCGTGATCCAACCTGCCCTTGAACATAGATTGTTCCTTCTGACATGAACATGCCAAGATCTGAATCTGCACCTTCAGAGCCAACAAGAGTTCCTTCTTGCATCATAAATCCACCGCAGCGGCCAATAAAACCAGTGCATGTGACTGTGCTGCCATGGTTGTATGCTCCGAAGAATGAACCGACTTCGCCTTCGACATTGAATTTACCACCTGCTCCAAACGGAGATGTCCATGACCCGAGTTTACCAAGTGCTTTTATTCGTGCTCCGTCGGGAATACCAGGGCATAATCCGACTTCACCATTCTTTGGAACTTCTTCACCGGAACCAGTCCAGCCGATTCGTAGGAGAGCGTTTTGTTCTACAGCCGCTTTGAGCCTTGGTAAAAACTTAGCATTGATACTCATAGAGCGTTCAACAACATCTTGGGCTCCCGCCATGTTCCTATGGCGGTGAATGTCGGTCAAATAACCTCGCGTCATTGTGATTGGTTTTTCTTGTATTTTTGAACTGCTTTCCACCGCGAACTGTTTATTGACATTCGCTTA